>JBCBCH010000558.1:0-1736 GCA_038530835.1 Bacteroidota bacterium
AAAGCGCTTCAACTTCCGCATCAAAGACCTCTTTTGTGGTTTTCACAAACAGAAAAGGGTAATCCGAATGGATGGTGTTTTGTAGAAAGCGAAGGTCTTCTCGCCATTGTTCGCTGGTTAAGGTTTGCTGCGCACTTATGGGCAGAAAACATAGAAAGAGTAATAGTATAATTGCTTTTTTCATGATATGTAGTTTAGTTGTTTGTACTCGCAAAGCTGGGAGCTATGGCGTTTGGAACGCAATGGCGGTTTCACTTTTTGAGTTGACCTTCATGATTTGCGCTTAGATCCAAACCTTGAATTCGGGAGGGAAGCAAGACAAAATTTCATCAAAGTCGAATCCTCAATTGCTATCGTATTCTGCTTGCAAAGGCATTAAATAGCATATGCCAACATGGAATTGCAAGTAAAAAAAGGAGCTAAAACAGTGCTATTCAAAAAAGAGTGACTGGTAGATATACTTGGTGATGAACTCGTATGTTTTGGGACGAATCCGTAAAAATTTGGGCTAAACGCGTAAGGCCAATTTGATGGATTTGTAGTAGGTATTTGAAAGTGGAATGTGGGTTTCAGTGTGGTGGAAGTAAATTTTTGCGTTTTGTGAATTCCCTTTTATGCTTTTGATGTTGAATGTATTGACAAGATACGACCGGTGACAACGTTTTAAAAAAGGCCCTTGCTCATGCATGACCGTTAGCGTATTCCGGAAGGTTTCATGTTGGACTCCGTTTTCAGTGGTAAAGAATATTTCCACATAGTTTTCTGAAGATTTCACAAACAGAATTTGGTTCTGGGGTAAAACCACATGCTCACCCTTGTTCAATCCAGAAAAGGAGATTTTTGACTCCGAGGTAGGGTCCACAATAGTCCCAAATCGATTTCTAAAAAACAGATAAAAAGGAAGTATGGCCAACATGATGGGCACCAGCGATTTCCCAAAAAACCATAGCCCATGGTTGAGGTATTCTTGAAATCCATAGTTAGATTGAAGGAAAAGTTCGTTGAGAAAAACCTGATTGTAAAAATGGATGGGAATAAAAGAAATCACCACCAGGGCAAAAAAAGCTATCGCCTCATGGGTAACCGTCCAATTTTTTTTCGCAGAACCATACCATAGGTTTTCCAAACGCCCGGTAAGCAAATAAAAAACCGAAAACAACAACCCAAAACCGCCGAACACCCAATTTTTATAATCTGATTGGAATCGGTCCGTATCGAATGGGCCTAAAAAAATCAAGATAAGCGCAAGTAGGGTACCCAAAATGAGCGCAATCCTTACTTGGTCTTTCAAATTGGCCGTAAACGGAATGGATTTTTTCAAGAAATCAAGCATTCATCCCTATTTCAATGCAACGTAGTACTTTTTAAGGGTGCTTTGTTGCGTTGTTTCAAATGAAATATGAATATAAACTTTTATGAGAAAAAAAATCGTGGTTTTGTTATGGGTGAAACCCTCACTCCCCAAAAACAAACAACTGCGCTAAGGGAATATCCAACGCATGGGCAATACGCCCCAAAGTGACCAAACTGGTATTTCTTTCAGCCCGTTCGATTCGTCCAATTTGATTTTTGGTCAAATCCGCTTCAAGGCCTAATTGGAATTGGGAAAGCCCTTTAAGGTTTCGGAGTTCTCGAACCCTTTCCCCAACTAGCTTCATGAGTTTAATATCCTGCGGAGTGTATTTCTGATGCACAAGGCAAGATTACGATACGCTAAAAATGAATAGAACACCACG
>JBCBCH010000559.1:0-1729 GCA_038530835.1 Bacteroidota bacterium
CCTCATATTCCCCCAAAAAGAAATACAGAATCTCGGTGACCGAACCGGGTGACATATAGGATTCAAATACTTTTTGGACTTCGCTAATACGATAACCAGTCTCTTCTTCAACCTCCATGCGAATGGTTTCTTCGGCATTTCCTTTTTCCAAAATACCGGCACAGGCTTCAATCATCATCCCGGTCTCGTTGCCATTGAGATAGGTCGGCATTCGAAACTGACGGGTCAACACCACAGACTGCTTGGCTTTATTATAAAGAAGGATTACAGCACCATTCCCACGATCGTAGGCTTCCCGTATCTGGGTCTCCCATTCGCCATCTGCTTTTTGATACTCGAAAGTGACCTTTTCAAGGGAATACCACTTATCAGAAAGTAGCTCTTTTTTAATGTTTCGGACTTTACCCATCTGCATTTGGAATTTCGTCAAGACTAAAATAGATTTTCAATCCCAATTTTCGGGCAAGCGCCACATCTTGGTCCGCACCATTGGAATCTCCTGGAATACGCAACACAGCATCACACTTTCGCAACAAACGATGCGATGCAGGATATTGAATTTCTTTAAAAATGGCATCTCCAATCGCTTTGGAACCTGCTAGCTTAATCAATGGATTCGCCACCCACTCCCCAATCATCGGAACATGTCCTTTTTGAAAAATCGGCAAGGCCATCGCCTCTAGCCTATCCATATTTTGTTGAATCAAATCCGGGTCGTTTCCCGTACCACTGCGATACGGTCCGGCAATGAGAATAAGCATCATGGTTTTGTTTTTTCAAAGAAACGAATTCACTTTAGAGAAAACGATAAGATATTTTAAGAGGAGCTTTTATTTTTTACCATACTTAAAAACTCAGGAGTCACACCTAAGTAAGAAGCAATTTGCTTTTGTGTCACTTTTGCCACAATCTTTGGGTATTTGTTCAAAAACCGTGAGTAGCGGTCCTCGACGGGCATGGAAATCGCATCCAGAACTCTTTGTTGTTCGCGTACATAAGCCCGCTGGAAGAGAATTCTAAAATACCGTTCTAGTTTGGGGAATTCTTTCAATAAAGCTTGAAAGGTCGGTTCATCCACCTCAAATAGGAGACTATCTTCTAAAGTTTCCAAAGACAAATTTGCTGGGTTTTGATTGAGAAAACCTCCCATGTCCGTAATCCACCAATCTTCAACGGCGAACATAATGGTAGACTCTTTGCCTTCCACATTGGTGTGGTACGCTCTTAAACTACCCTTTTCTACAAAGCAAAATTTTCTACACGGTTTTCCTTGTAGAATTACTTTTTCCTTTTTGAGAACATGTCTTTCTGTAAAAAAGGAAAGAACTGTTTCGTATTCGCCCAGAGTTAGAGAAACATGTTTTTGAATATTTTGTAGCAAAAGCTTCCCTTTGGGAATTTCGTTTTCGTTACGGGGGTGGGTCGCTGTCACAAATTTGGATTTTGCTGAAATCTAGGATTAAATCATTGCGGCTTCATTCAAATACCTACGAAAGGGAAGCATCTCCATATAGACCTGCACGATTTTATCTTCAAAACCCGGTTTTAAAACCTCTGTATTGGAAACGTTATGTACCACGGCAAAAGTTTTATTTTTCAAAAGCTCGATGTGCGGATGGTCCTTGGAAAAACCTTTGGGAGGACGGCTCAGTTTTTCGTCTTCATACAAGTCGCCAAAGGTGCTCTTGAAGGAGTTTTGATTTATAATATCTTGAAACATTTCACCATT
>JBCBCH010000560.1:0-1715 GCA_038530835.1 Bacteroidota bacterium
ATGAAATTCTTGAAGGAAAGCATGACGATCAATTCCCTTTGGTGATTTGGCAAACCGGTTCGGGAACCCAAAGCAATATGAATGTAAATGAGGTGATTGATCGTCATGCTTTCCTTCAAGAATTTCATCGCAAACCTGTGAAATCAAATCCCTTTTGTCTTCTGCTAACACACCCAATTCATGATTGGTATGCGCTGCAGCTTTTTTCAAATAGGCAAAACCATATACCACATCCAAAGGCATGGAAGCAGCAGGACCAATTTTAAAATTGTTTCGGGAACGTTCGGTTTGCGCCCCCCAATATTTGTCCGAGGGAACTTGTACTTCCCCCATGGTATCTTTTTCTATCCGAAAACTCATGGTATGATAATTTTTGTATTCTCATGGCAAAGATACAGCTTGGGCTATCCTTCTAATAATTATCTGACCGAATTAGCTTTGATTTGAACGAAAAAACCATTTGACTTTTTTTTCTTACGCAAAAAATCGGTTAATTCACGCCGAATTTACAACCTACTTATTATGAAAAACTTACCACGATTATTGCTTCTCTTTTGTGTTGGCCTTGCTTTTGGCCAAACCGATTCTTTAACAGTTGATACGGTTTCAGACGAAGCCGTGTTCCAAAAAGTGATGGATAGCATCAACCAATCCTATACCTATCAACAGGGTACCATTGATTTGGCGGATGGATTGGCCACCCTAAATGTTCCTGAAGGATTTAAGTTTTTGGACAAAACCCAGAGTTATGCGGTTTTGACCGATTTATGGGGTAACCCTCCAGCGGAAACCTTGGGCATGCTCTTTCCAGAAGACTCTGGAGTTATCGGGGATGAATTCACCTACGCCATTGAAATCACTTACTCCGAAGAGGGCTATATTGAAGATGAAGATGCGGCAGATTTGGATTATGACGACCTTCTGGATGAAATGAAAAGTGATGCCGAAGAGGCCAACACCCAGCGTCAGGAGATGGGTTACGGGACAGTGGATATCATCGGTTGGGCTGCACCACCACATTATGATTCTGCCAACAAAAAACTATATTGGGCCAAAGAACTTCATTTTGAAGAGGAGGAAACCAACACCTTGAACTACAATATTCGCATTTTGGGCCGAAAAGGGTATTTAAATATGAACGCTATCAGCGAAATGGACCAATTGGCCCTGGTGGAAGATAATGTTGAAGACGTTTTGAGCAGTGTGGAGTTCAATCCGGGACACCGCTATGCGGATTTCAATCCCGATTTGGATGAAGTAGCGGCTTATGGAATTGGCGGACTCATTGCCGGAAAAGTATTGGCCAAAGCAGGTTTCTTTGCCCTTTTGCTCAAGTTTTGGAAGGTGATTGCAGTAGGAGCCGTAGCCGTCTTTGGTTTTTTCCGAAAAGCACTCTTTGGTTCAAAAGAAGCCTAATTGTTTCGATTTTTTGAATTTCTCTATATCTTTGTATGAAATAAAGCACTGATATGTTTGAGTTCGACCAGTATTTGGGATTTTTAGCATTCTTGACCATTCTGACCATCGGGTTTTGGTTGATGATTTTCTTGCTGACCTTTGTAATACCTTACTGGTTGTTTGGCAGTGCGATGGAAGCCTGGAAAGAACGCAAAGCTGCTCGCGCCGCGAAGCGAAACGAATAAAAATATGGAAGAGGCCAATGGCCTCTTTTTTTATGCCTTTTGTTGAGAGATATCTGATTTTCTTACCTACTG
>JBCBCH010000561.1:0-1708 GCA_038530835.1 Bacteroidota bacterium
CCTCAAAATTCTTAAAACTATATGATTATGAAAAGATGGATTAGTTTCATGCTGCATCTTGCCATGATTGTCATTCTAACGAGTTTCGGCTCGTACACTTTAACCGAAAAGGAAACTGTTGAAGTTCCGGAATCGTTACGAGTGACTACTGATTTTGAAAATGTAATTCGCACGGAGCAAGAGCTCAATATCGAAAGCGAATTAAGTACCCCCCCGTTTTTAGGCAAGTCGTACAATGGATTCAAAGAAGCCTTGGGCTTTAAGGAATCACAAGGAAGATATGGTGTGGTTAACACCTTGGGATATCTTGGAAAATACCAATTTGGCGCGAACACGCTGAAGTTGATGGGCGTTTACAATACTGGGGATTTCCTTGGAGATGCCGAATTACAAGAACGTACCTTCCACACCAACATGTCACGTAACAAATGGATTTTACGAAGAGACATTAAACGTTTCAACGGAAAACGCATTCGAGGCACAGTGGTTACCGAATCTGGTATTTTGGCAGCAGCCCACCTTGCGGGCGCAGGTAACGTAAAAAAATACCTTCGCTCTTACGGTAAAAGAGATGTCGCAGACGCCTACGGAAGTACCATTTCCTATTATCTCAACAAGTTTGGAGGATATGACGTTTCTGGCGTAGAACAAAAAAAGAATCCGAAAGTATAATGCTTTCAATGTTTAACACGAAAAAGGGACCCCAGGGTCCCTTTTTTTATGCTTGGATAATGAATATCGCCGGTCGTTTGTTGAATTCGAGAGTTATTTCACTCCACTCGTGAACGATTTTGGTCTTTATGAACTCCGTCGGTAAGGTGATATCACACGCTATGCAAAGCCTAGTGGTCTTCTGAAGTGTCTTGACCAGTTCGCCCAGCAGCTTTTCATTCCGATAGGGTGTCTCCATAAAAATTTGAGATTGCCCCGTATCCCGTGAAAGCTTCTCTAACTTTCGTATCATGGCCTTTCTTGGAGTAGTATCAATAGGCAAGTAACCGTTAAAGGCAAAGTTTTGTCCATTCATGCCACTGGCCATTAACGCCAACAAGATGGATGAAGGTCCAACTAGGGGAACCACTTCAATACGCTTTTCATGAGCTACACGAACGATAGCGGCGCCAGGGTCGGCAATAGCTGGGCATCCGGCTTCCGACAACACCCCGACGTCAAGCCCATGGATGCAAGGGTCCAAAAAACTGGGAAGCAAAGCTTCATCCGTATACTTGTTCAGTGTTTGGATGTTCAGGCTAGGCTGTGGCTTACTCGGACTAATACGTTTGATAAAACGTCTTGCGGTTTTTTCATTCTCTACGACGTAGTGGTCAATGTTCTCGACCGTTCGTTTGATGGATATGGGAAGTACTTCCAAAGGTGCATTGTCTCCCAGGGTGGTAGGAATCAAATACACCTTTCCGGCCACTAATTTGGGTTTATCCTCTTCCATGTTGGTCTAGGTTTTGTGCAATTTGGCTACAGGCCGATTCAATCATATCGAAAACGTGCTCAAAGCCATCTTCGCCGCCATAATAAGGGTCAGGAACTTCCGAAAGACCGTTGTTTGCCATTTTCATGAGCAATTGTACTTTGTTTCTATCGGATTTGTTTTTTGCCAAAGCGACAATGTTGTTGAAAGTTCTCCGCGTATGATTTTGAGAATTTTGACTTTATTTACGCGATGGACCAATCCAACTACAACAACATTGTC
>JBCBCH010000562.1:0-1705 GCA_038530835.1 Bacteroidota bacterium
CCAAGGTCTGTGAGTACCATCGGAATTTTCTCGATGGAGAACATGAATACAAAGATTCCTAGGAAAAATGTGGGCTTGTACTTTTTGCGATTAAGTAGAATTAGAAGTGTACCAAGAGTAAGCCCTTGAATAATGGCAACCGTATCCAATAATGATATGGTGTTGTAATTCAGTTCCAAAGCCCCTCTAAAATACGGATTTTACTGATAAAACATGATAGAATAATCTAGGTTTTATTTACGGAATACCATCTGGGAAATCTGAAAAGTTCAAGGTTTTTGGGGAGGAACGTGATTAGGTAGTTCACCTAATTTCCAAAACGGGATGGTTTGCCAAATTTTGGTAATGGTATCTTTCTCCTTCAATGACCTTCTGTAGGCTTTGAGCAAATTTTTTCCTTCAGGTACTTCGGAAAGGTCCAAGTAGGTTTCAAACCCCATACGCTCTTTCTCCACGGTCATCAAAAAACTGCCATCAACTTTTAAGGTATCAATGGTAAACGTCAACATATTGTCAAAAACTTCCAAATACCGCAATCGGATGCTGTCTTTTTGGCGTTCGTTTTGAATGGCATTGTCCCAATTGGTGGAAAACTGTATCGTGGAGGACAATCCTCTTCTATCTTTTTTGGGCTTTAAGGTGCTGTCATACTGAAAAATCCTGTTTTCCAGACCTTCCGTGAAGGGAACAAATACCCTCAAGTAAGGGGTGGTAATGGTTTTTGATGGAATAACCAAAGTTCCCGGAAACCCATCTTCCACATCGAACATATCAAAATAGTTTTCCGGATTGGCAAAGGTGGCCGATGAACTCTTATCGGGTTCCCAGAAGTTGGAGTTTTTTTGTTCCAGCGTACTCAAAAACAAGATGACTACGTAAAGCGGGGTTAGCGAAAGGATTAATCGCTTACCAAAACGGTTGTCCAAAAAATTGTAAACAAGCGGCCGATACAAGAAAGAAAGCGTCAAAAAACTAAAGACCCAATAGATGGGAAAATAAACCATGGCAACCCATTTGTTTTTCTTTAAAATACCTTGGAAGGTGAAATCAACAAGGGTTAAAAGCATACCGACACCTAAAAATATTACCAATACGATGCCCAAACCATTGGCCAGCCAACTTGGGAGGGTGTCACTAGCAATGATAAAATTGGAAACCAATACCAAAGCCACGATGACCAAGGTTATTGACAAAACATAGAAAATCAAAAGGAAGGAAATGGCAAAAAGTACGCTACAGTAGTTTTCCAAGGTAGCGATGTATTTATCAAAAGAAACGATACGCTTTTGAAGGTAATTTTTAAAACGGTCTGCGTATCCCAACTCCTCAAAGTCGATATCTCCAGAAACGTACCGAAGCCCAAGGGCACCAATCCACAAGCCTCTTAAAATTACATGGAGCAGTAGATTGAACAACAGGATAGAGCAAGCGGTCAAAGCGATGAGGTAGATGACCACGCTATAAATTTGCTCATTGTTTTCCGCACTATATAGTTCCTGGCGCAGGGGGTCATAGGCAGTGAAAAGACCAAAAATGGCGAATCCAGAGATAATCAGTTCAAGTTCCCAACTTTGTTGTTGCAGTGAGTCCAGAAGCTTTTTGAAAGCGGGACTTTTGTAATCATTGCTCATGGTCTTTTAGGTGTTGGAATGGCGGTTGACTTCTAAAATAAAAAAACCGTTCCTTTTTGGGAACGGTTTTTCAA
>JBCBCH010000563.1:0-1699 GCA_038530835.1 Bacteroidota bacterium
GGAAATTCAGACCGAAGGGCCCCAAAAGCGGTAAAGAACTACGCCAAAAAACATCCACATACAATGGGTGCCTGGTCCAGCACTAGCAAAACCCACGTAGCCACCATGGACTCTGGTGATTTTAGACACACCGAAAAATCACTTACACTTCAAAAGGCCAGAAATGTTCAAATCCAATTGCTTCAATCGGATGGCACTATGAAGGTGCTAAAAGAAAGTGTGGGTCTTCAAGCAGGAGAAGTTATCGATGCCGCTGTGATGGAAAAAGAAGCTTTAGTGGCGTATTTGACAAAGGAAATCAAGGATGCTAGGTCCAACGGACTCCTACTCTCCCTCCATTTCAAAGCAACTATGATGAAGGTATCCGACCCTATCATTTTCGGGCATGCATTGAAAGTATACTTTGCCGATGTTTTTGAAACCTATGGGGATACGTTTACCGGGTTAGACATCAACCCCAACAACGGTCTGGAAACTCTGCTTGAAAAGCTTGAAGACCTTTCCGATTCTGAAAAAGATAGTATTCTAAAAGCCATAAAAAATACCATTGACCAAGGTCCAGATTTGGCTATGGTGAACAGTGATAAAGGCATTACCAATCTTCACGTTCCCAGCGACATCATTATTGATGCCTCCATGCCGGCCATGATTCGAAACTCGGGCAAAATGTGGGATAAGGAAGGCACATTGCGTGACACAAAAGCCCTGATTCCAGATAGTAGTTATTCCGGTATTTATCAAGCTACTATAGATTTCTGTAAGGAACATGGTGCTTTTGACCCATCAACCATGGGTACTGTTCCCAACGTTGGGCTAATGGCACAAAAAGCCGAGGAATACGGTTCGCATGACAAGACCTTCCAAATTGCTTCAGCAGGAATCGTAAAAGTGGTGGATATCGAAACCCAGGACATTTTGCTAGAACACAAGGTTTCAGAGGGTGATATCTGGAGAATGTGCCAAGTGAAGGACGCGCCTATTCAAGATTGGGTCAAATTGGCCGTGACTAGAGCGAAAGCCACACAAACCCCTGCGGTTTTCTGGTTAGATGAACAGCGTCCACACGACCGGGAATTAATTACCAAGGTCGAAACCTATTTGGACCAACATGATACGGATGGTTTGGATATTCGAATCCTATCCCCTGTAGAGGCCACAAAATTTACCCTAAAACGTATCAAGGAAGGAAAAGATACTATTTCCGTATCGGGAAACGTACTTAGAGACTACTTGACGGATCTTTTCCCAATTTTGGAAGTAGGGACCAGTGCCAAAATGTTATCCATCGTTCCTTTGATGAACGGCGGTGGCCTTTTTGAAACAGGCGCTGGCGGTTCTGCACCCAAACACGTAGAACAGTTTCTTGAAGAAGGCCACTTGCGTTGGGATTCACTTGGAGAGTTTTTGGCTTTGGGTGTCTCCTTAGAACATTATGGCGAAAAGAACAACAACCTTAAAGCGAAGGTATTGTCCGAAGCGTTGGACAATGCGACGGAAACCTTTTTGGAAGAAGACCGTTCCCCGTCCCGTAAAGTCAACGAATTGGATACCAGGGGAAGTCATTTTTACCTCGCATTGTACTGGGCCGAAGAACTTTCAAAACAAACCAAAGATGCCGAGTTGGCCGAAATCTTCACATAGGTTTTCCGCAAATTGAATGTCCAAAAAGACCTCATTTTTGAATAACTGATTGAGGCGC
>JBCBCH010000564.1:0-1669 GCA_038530835.1 Bacteroidota bacterium
CAAGGATAGCGATGAGTGGGAAAGCGTAACGCCACAAATGAAGAAAATCCAAAGTGATTGGAAAAAAATAGGCCATGTGCCCCGGAAATATTCCGATAAGATTTGGGCTGAATTCAAACAAGCTTGCAACCACTATTTCGACCGTTTGCATTCGGAACGAAATCAATCCCAAAAAGAGGAATTCAAAAACTTGGATTTGAAAAATGCTTGCTTGGAGCGTTTAAAAGGGTTCCAGCTAAGCGGCGATAAGGCCAAAGACCTAGAAGTCGTTAAAGCCTTCATCAAAGAGTGGAAAGGGTATGGCAGAATCCCTCATAACAAAAAGCATATCAACGGAAAGTTCCATAAAATCATTGACGCGCTATTTCGCAAATTGGGTGTGGACCACCAGCAGTCCGAGTTGATTAAGTATGGAGACAAAATGCAGCAATTGGCCAAAGGAGATGATGATCAAGCCATTCGTAACGAACGGGTATTCATCAGACGAAAGATTTCAGAGGCGCAATCTGAAATTCGACAACTCGAAAACAACCTTCAGTTTTTTTCCAATGCCTCTGGCGATAATCCTTTGGTGAAAGAAGTAGTGAGCAAAATTGACAAGCACAAAGCTACTTTGGAAACATGGCAAGCCAAGTTGAAAAAACTGAACATTCTTCAGAACAATCGGGCAAAAGGTATTGTTGAAACTCCCGAAAGTTCAGAGGAGGAATAAGAAGCTAGAAAACAAAACCAATAAAAAAGAGCGTTATTCACGCTCTTTTTTATTTTTTGGTGTATCAGTAAAACTTTTTACTTCGCCACATTCACAGAACGCGTCTCCCGAATCACGGTCACCCGTACTTGACCAGGATAGGTCATATCCGTTTGGATTTTCTGGGAAATTTCAAAAGATAATTCCGCAGCCTTATCATCACTTACTTTTTCACTCTCCACGATAACACGAAGCTCTCGACCTGCTTGAATGGCATAGGCTTTTTGTACGCCGTTGAATCCGATGGCGATATCTTCCATGTCTTTGAGTCGTTGGATGTATGAATCCAATACTTGACGTCTTGCACCGGGTCTGGCGCCACTAATCGCATCACAAACTTGAACGACGGGAGAAATCAAGGTAGTCATTTCAATTTCGTCGTGGTGTGCTCCTATCGCGTTGCACACTTCTTTCTTCTCTCCGAATTTCTTCGCCCATTGCATTCCCAAAATCGCGTGCGGGGTTTCCACATCTGCTTCGGAGTTGGGTACTTTACCAATGTCGTGTAGCAAACCTGCCCTTTTGGCCAATTTTGGATTGATGCCCAATTCGGCGGCCATCACACCACAAAGTTTTGCTACTTCACGAGAGTGTTGTAACAAGTTTTGTCCGTAAGAAGAACGATACTTCATTCGGCCTACGGCTTTAATCAACTCCGGATGTAATCCATGGATTCCCAAGTCAATTACGGTACGTTTTCCAATCTCAATGATTTCTTCATTGATTTGTTTCTCTGTCTTTTTGACCACCTCTTCGATTCGCGCAGGGTGAATACGACCGTCCGTTACCAACCGGTGTAACGATAAGCGTGCTACTTCTCGACGCACAGAATCAAAACAGGAAAGAATAATCGCTTCGGGTGTCGAAATCATTGTAGATGACACTCCCGAAGCGATTATTCTTTCCTGTTTTGATTCT
>JBCBCH010000565.1:0-1667 GCA_038530835.1 Bacteroidota bacterium
TCCGGTTGACTTGGGAAAATCGAGCTTGTAGTACTCTAAACGATTCAAGGCATCAAATAGGGATTGGTTTAAGCTTCCGGTTCGGGCCAGATTTCCATTTTCGTCATACTCCATCCCTCTTTTTTGTACAATGTGATTCAAGGGCATATTGGCCAACCCAATGTCGTAAGCGATGCGTTTTCCGGAATCATCAAACGAAACATTGCTGATGCCGCCCAGATTCAAACAAAAATCATATTCCGAGAAAAAATGATGGTCTCCTATTGGGACCAAAGGGGCGCCTTGTCCTCCCAACCTGACATCTTCAACTCTAAAATCACAAACTACTTTTTGACCTGAAACATCTGCTAGTTGTTGCCCGTGGCCTAGCTGAAATGTAATCCCCTTATCCGGTTGATGGTGCGAGGTATGCCCGTGACTGGAAATAAAATCCACGTCCAAACCTTCTTGTTCGATAAAGATTTTGCTTTGTGACCCGAGCCATTCTCCGTATTCATGATGCAATTGGGTATGGGCTGCGTCGTCAAGATGTATGGCGTCTTTCAAACGGGATTTTAGCGCTGACTGATAGGATACACTTTTGGTTTTGATAATGTCAAAATCCCATTTTCCGTTTTCTTCTGTAAGATGGCAATAGGCCAAGTCCAATCCGTCCAGCGAGGTGCCTGACATTAATCCTAATACTTTATGCGTTTCCATTGGACTTTTGAATAGTGATAATTAGGGATACAGGTTGTTTTTCAGGATTGATTGATTCTTGCATTTGAAATGTCGTATTTGGAATAGCTTGAAGCAGTTTTACCCAATCTTCAAAAGTTCTTGCGTACCACGAGTGTCCGTCTATAAAACCTTCCGGAAGCCCTTTCCAAGCATCAGACAACCACTGACTTTTATATTCAAATCCATTTTGCGCCAAAAAGAAGGGGTGGAGGGTTTGGATTAGTATTGTACCCCTTTCAGACAAGGATTGAAGCGTATGGCTCAGTAATTTTGGCAAAGTATCGGCGAGATACAGACAAAAGTTAAAAATAGCCAGGTCGTAAGGTGCTCCTTGAAGAATTTGGCCTTCAACGACGTCATCAAAATCCAATTGATGGTACGTTTGTGGCCCAAGTTTCCGAGCAATTTGGAGCAAATCTTCGATGGCATCAAAACCCGTTACCGTTTTTCCGGATTGGTGAAGTTTTCGAGTGAGCCAACCTTCGCCACAACCCAAATCTGCTATGGTCGTTGCTTGAATTTCCAATGCGGCATCCACAATCGCTTGGTTGGTGGTTTTCCGGGATGCGATTCTGTTTTCTTGAATCGTTTCTGCCCAGATTTTGGCGTTTTTTTCCCAAGAAGAGATGATTTCTGAACTCATACGCTATTTTTTTCTAAGGTGAATGGGAGTTTTCCTTGGGCCTTAAATTCCCCGTTAAAATGTTCTACTGCAACGGATTGAAAAGCGGTGAAGTCTTGATAAACCACAACAATTTTTGCCCGGTATGATTCTGGGAACAAGTTCAAAACATAGGGATTCCCAAATAGGTAGAGCAAACAGTTTTTGCTTGAAATGACACGGTTAACAAACCCAAAAACCACTTTGGCTTTACCGATGAAGAAATTGGGTTTGTTAACCGTGTCATTTCAAGCAAAAACTGTTTGCTCTACCTATTTGGGAATCC
>JBCBCH010000566.1:0-1641 GCA_038530835.1 Bacteroidota bacterium
ACATCCAACAAGAATTGAAGTCTTGTTTTAATTTCCTTAAACCGAAGTTCTAAATCCCTTTCGGGAGGGGAAGCACAGAGGATTCGGCTTGCTACACAAATCGGCTCCCAACTGGTTGGGGTGCTTTACATTTTGGATGAACCTAGTATTGGGTTGCATCAACGCGATAATGAACGTCTTATCAATTCTTTGGTATCACTTAGAGACCTTGGGAATTCTGTTATCGTAGTGGAGCATGATAAGGACATGATAGAGCACGCGGACCATGTAATCGACATTGGACCCAAAGCAGGAAAGCATGGCGGACAAATTATTTCCCAAGGTAAACCCGTTGAACTTTCCAACTTCAATACCTTGACCGCCCAGTATCTCTCCGGAGTACTTGAGATTCCCGTTCCCAAAACACGCAGAAAGGGCACTGGTAAGAAAATTGTACTTTCAGGTTGCACCGGAAACAACTTGAAAAATGTAACGGTGGAATTTCCTTTAGGAAAGTTAATAGGTGTTACCGGGGTTTCCGGAAGTGGTAAATCCACTTTGATCAATGAAACCCTATACCCTATCATGAACGCCCACTATTTTAATGGTGTCAAAAAACCGATGCCCTACAAAAAGATTACTGGGCTACAACATATCGATAAGGTCATCGACATCAATCAATCCCCTATTGGTCGCACCCCTCGTTCGAATCCGGCTACGTACACTGGGGTATTTAGTGAGATACGAAGCCTTTTTTCCAAAACCACCGAAGCGACCATACGAGGATACAAACCTGGACGCTTTAGTTTTAATGTTGCCGGAGGACGCTGCGAAACTTGCCAAGGTGGGGGGCTCAAGGTAATCGAGATGAATTTTCTGCCCGATGTTTACGTTGAATGCGAAACCTGCAATGGAAAACGTTTCAATAGAGAGACGTTGGAAATACGATACAAAGGAAAATCTATCGCAGATGTTCTGGAAATGACCATTAACGAAGCGGTAGACTTCTTCGAGAACATTCCGAAAATCCATCGAAAGCTCAAAACCATCAAAGATGTGGGGTTGGGGTATATTTCACTTGGACAGCAATCCACCACCCTGTCCGGTGGGGAAGCACAGCGGGTGAAATTGGCCACCGAGCTTTCCAAAAGGGATACGGGCAATACCTTTTATATATTGGATGAGCCAACCACTGGGCTTCATTTTGAAGATATTCGGGTACTTATGGAAGTTTTGCAACAATTGGTAGACAAAGGGAATACCATATTGATAATTGAGCATAACTTGGACGTTATCAAAATGATGGACCATATTATCGATATAGGTTATGAAGGCGGACGCGGTGGTGGAATGATTGTTGCTACAGGTACTCCTGAGGAAGTGGCCAAAGATGAAAAAAGCCATACCGCCAGATTTCTGAAAAAAGAATTGGAAAACGCTGGAGGCAACATGGCCAAAGCGGTTTAAATAAAAAGCATGCGAAAAGAACAACACACCAAAGGGTGGAACGAAATAAAGACCAATGATTCTTGGGCCCTGTTCAAAATTATGGGTGAATTTGTCAATGGTTTTGAAAAAATGAGCCAAATCGGGCCTTGTGTATCCATATTTGGTTCAGCCAGGACCAAACCCGGAGAACCCTACTTCGAGTTGGCCGTTGAG
>JBCBCH010000567.1:0-1635 GCA_038530835.1 Bacteroidota bacterium
TTTATGGCTGACCGAATCGCCCAAACTACATCTAGGGCGATGGTTAGAAGCGTATCAACCAAAATTCGTAATTGCAGATGGCAGCAATTACCCGAGTTATGTCTTAAGATGGAAAAAGACTTGCGAAGCAAAAGGAATTCCCTTTCATGATACTTCGAGGGATGGGGCTTATCAATTGAACTCCACGACTAGTGAACGTTCCCCATAAGTCGTTTGATTAAGGGAGAAGCAATTAAAACCAAAAGCCCTGCGCCTACGGAATACTGTGCTATCAATTCAAAGCCGCCAGTATACACACCAAGGGTATCAAAACCACCTACATTAGCATGCGTACTTTCAATAGCTAGCTGTTTTCCTATAAAACCAACTACCTGAAAAGCAAAAGCGGAAGATAGGAACCATACACCCATCATAAAGGCCACTATTCTTTTAGGGGAAAGGTCTGTGATTTTTGATAGTCCAACTGGTGACATGAAAAGTTCTCCGACAGAAAGCAAAAAATACATTATCAAAAGATATGCGAAGGGTACCAAACCACTTTCGTTGGCTGAATTCCCACTAATTGCTAGAACATAAAAACTTATCCCCGCAAAAAGAAGTCCCAAACCGAATTTGTATGGCGTTCTTGGGTTTAGTTTCTTTTTGGCCAGCGCCGTCCACAATAAGGAAATGGGTATTGCCAAAATGATGATGAACATGGAATTCAACGAGTTGGTCTGCGCTGCGGTCATCAAAGAGAGTTCCACGTTACGGGCCGCAAACAAGGTAATCACGCTACCCGATAGTTCGTGGAAACCCCAGAAAATGGTCATGAACACCGTAATCAAAACCGCTACAAATAACTTTTTCCGCTCATCGGAATTGGCTTGATACATGATATAGGCCAAGTAGGCTAAAATTGCAACTCCAATCAGTTTGAAAATTACGTTTACAAGATTTTGCCCGTCTAAAAAAGTGCCTTCTTCACCCAAAGATTTATAGGAAGACAACAAAAAGGCAATCAAGGGCGCAGAAGCAAAAGCAAGGATTGGAATCAATGTTCCTTGCGGAATTCCCAAGACCTTTTTGGAAATAACGGTCTCATTGGGAGGCAATCCCCTATCACCAAAGACTCCTTTTTTAATTCCCCTCCAGAAAAATAATAACCCTGTCAACATCCCAATTCCGGCCAAGCCGAAACCATAATGCCATCCATACTCAGCGGCCAACCAACCACAAAGTAGGGGAGCAACCCAACCCCCAATGTTGATTCCCATATAAAAGATGGTGAATCCTGAATCTTTTCGTGGATCGCCATCCTTGTAAAGGGTTCCTACAAAGGTTGAAATATTCGGTTTGAAAAAACCATTTCCTGCTATGATGAAGGATAGCGCCAAGAAAAAAGCCACGTTATTCTCTATAGCTAGGACAAAGTGACCAATGGACATCAAAATTCCACCCAAAAAGATAGAGCGCCGCATACCCAGAATCGTATCTGAAATCCGCCCTCCAACTACCGTAGAAGCATATACCAAAGAACCATAAGAAGCATACACGGCTGCCGTAGCAAAGTCACGTTCGGCTAGTGCTTCAAAGATGACATTGACCATTTACACCGAACGCTACATGCAAACCCCACAAGAAAATGCCTCAGGG
>JBCBCH010000568.1:0-1631 GCA_038530835.1 Bacteroidota bacterium
ATCCAGATAATTGCCCTCCAATGTAAAGCGCTTCAACTTGTTTTGTTGCCTCGCGGTGACCAGAACCACTACATTTTCAGGGTCTCTATCATCAATACAAATCCCGTGGGCATTGTTGAACAAGTGGGGTTCTTCGCCTCTTCCTCCAAAGATGTTCTTGAGATTTCCTTGGTTATCATAATGGATAATGTATTGAGACCCATAACCATCCGCCACATAAAGGTCGCCGTTAGCGGCAACGGCTGTTTCGGTAGGGATGTATGCTTCTTTGTTTTCGTATTTGCCGGTTTCTTTTGGATAGGGGAATATTTGTATCACCTTGCCTTCTAATGTGGTTTTGATGACTTCATGCCTATCATTATCGGCGATGTATAAAAATTCTTCTCCGTTTTCGTTGTGTAAGGTCAACCCATGGGCACCCGGATACTCCTTCCCCCAAGCGTCCAGTAGTTTTCCTGATTTATCATAAATGAGGATATTGTTTTGGGTATGGTTGGTCAATAAAATGATTCTGCCTTTCGTATCCTGTACCATCTCATGGCAATCTTTTACAGGAAACTGTTTTCGATTCAATTCTCCCCAGGCCAAATCAATTTTATAGCGGTGACTACCGTGACCGATTATGGCGTCTTTGAGATAATTTTGTGATAGCGCAACACTACTTCCCAAACTGAAAAGTCCGGCAGTGGCCAAGCTGGTTTTCTTAATAAAATTGCGGCGTTCTATCATGCCAAGATATCCTTTACCAAATGTCCTTCAACATCGGTAAGCCTAAACCTTCGACCTTGGTATTTATAGGTTAGGCGTTCATGGTCAATACCCAATAAGTGCAATAATGTGGCCTGGAAGTCATGAACATGGACGGGTTTGTCCACAATATTATAGCCAAAATCATCGGTTTCGCCATAGACGATTCCGGGTTTTATACCCCCGCCGGCCAACCACATGGTGAAGCATCTTGGGTGGTGGTCTCTTCCGTAATTGGTATCGGTCAAAAGACCTTGGGAATAGTTGGTCCGTCCAAATTCGCCACCCCAAATCACCAAAGTATCTTCCAACATGCCACGTTGCTTTAAATCGGCAACAAGGGCGGCAGAAGCTTGGTCCACATCTTTGGCCTGCTTTTCTATGGCAGCGGGAAGGTTGTCATGCTGGTCCCAGCCCATATGGTATAATTGGATAAAGCGAACGTCTTGTTCTGCGAGTCTTCGGGCCAGCAAACAGTTTGCTGCGTAAGTACCCGGAATTTTCGCATCGGAACCGTACATTTTGTAAATGTAATCGGGTTCTTTTTCGGTATCCATTACTTCAGGAACCGAGGTTTGCATGCGATAGGCCATTTCATATTGGGCAATACGACTTTGTATTTCTTCATCACCAAATTCCTTGTACTGCCTTTCATTAAGTGCGGCGAGATTATCCAAAATGGTCCGTTTGGTTTCTTTGGAAACGCCTTTTGGGTCATTTAAATACAACACAGGGTCTTTCGCAGCTCGAAACTGAACCCCTTGGTGCAGGGAATGCAAGAAACCATTCCCCCAAAGGCGGGTATACAGCGGTTGTCCATTGGGTCGTCCTGACCCTCTAGATAGCAACACAGTAAATGCGGGAAGGTTTTCATTTTCGCTACC
>JBCBCH010000569.1:0-1628 GCA_038530835.1 Bacteroidota bacterium
GTCGCGCGCGCCTTGAAAAAGGAGGAATACATTCTTCCCATGCATCGAAACTTAGGTGTCTTTACCTCTAGAGAGGTCCCTTTGGACCGTCTTTTCGGGCAATGGCAGGGGAAAGCCTCCGGATTCACCAAAGGGAGGGACAGAAGTTTTCATTTTGGCACGCAAGAATATCGTATTGTTGGCATGATTTCCCATTTGGGACCACAGTTGGGCGTTGCCAATGGCATCGCATTAGCAGATTTACTGGGTAGAAAAAAAAGAGTTACTGCTGTATTCACGGGTGAGGGCGCAACGAGCGAAGGGGATTTTCATGAAGCTTTGAACGTGGCTTCCGTTTGGAATTTGCCCGTACTCTTTTGTATTGAAAACAATGGATATGGACTATCCACACCAACACAAGAGCAATATCGTTGTGAGGACTTGGCGGACCGCGCGAAAGGCTATGGCATGGAATCTAGAATCATTGATGGGAACAATATATTAGAGGTTTATACCAAAGTGGATGAACTTTGCAAATCGTTACGCAAAAGGCCTCGACCAGTATTGCTTGAATTCAAAACCTTTCGCATGCGGGGTCACGAGGAAGCAAGCGGCACCAAATATGTACCTGAAAAATTGATGAAGCGATGGGCCAAGAAGGACCCTATCCAAAATTATGAAACCTTTTTAGTAAAGGAAGGAGTGCTAACGGAAAAGGAAATCAAGCACTATAAACAATTGATTGCCGAGGATATAGACCAAAACTTAAAAGCCGCATTTTCAGAAGCTGCCGTAGAAAGTAGTATTCAAGCCGAGTTGGCCGACGTTTATCAAACCTTTGAGCAAGAAATCATTGAACCTCAAGGCAAATCCGCCAATATCCGTTTGGTAGATGCTATTTCCCAAGGATTGCATGAAGCGATGGAAAAATTCAATGAGGTGGTTTTAATGGGACAAGATGTAGCTGAATATGGCGGGGTTTTCAAAATTACGGAAGGATTCATTAAAGATTTTGGTAAAAGTCGTGTTCGAAATACGCCTATTTGCGAATCTATCATCGTGTCAACCGCAATGGGTGTGGCAATCAACCAAATGAAGGCCGTGGTGGAAATGCAATTTGCCGACTTTGTGAGTTCTGGCTTTAACCCGATTGTGAATTATTTGGCCAAAGTGCACTACAGATGGGGACAAAATGCAGATGTGGTCATCCGAATGCCCTGTGGAGGTGGTGTAGGTGCGGGCCCCTTTCACTCACAGACCAACGAAGCTTGGTTTACCAAAACCCCAGGACTGAAAGTGGTTTATCCTGCGTTTCCTGCTGATGCGAAGGGATTACTGATATCCGCCATTGAAGACCCGAATCCGGTGTTGTTCTTTGAACATAAAGGATTGTACCGAAGTATTTATGGCGATGTTCCTGAAGGATATTACAACGTTCCTTTTGGGAAAGCGGCCCAAATTCGGAGTGGAGAAGGCATAAGTATTGTTTCATATGGGGCAGGCGTCCATTGGGCGCTAGAAACCATGGAAAAAAATCCAGCTATTCAAGCGGATCTTATAGATTTGCGAACACTTCAACCTCCCGACATAGAAACCGTATATCAATCCGTTAAGAAAACCGGTAAATTGATTATTCTTCAAGAAGACAC
>JBCBCH010000570.1:0-1625 GCA_038530835.1 Bacteroidota bacterium
TGGAAAGATTTTCAAAATCTGTCCACTCAAAGCGATATTTAGCAAGCTTAAGCGTTCCCCAACCTTTTTAAAGTCTTTTTCGAAGTTGGATGGATTTGTGGTAGAGGTTGCTTTTTGAAGGTAAGGTTCCAATTTGTAGCGCCCTTGGGCATCAAAAAAGTCTGTCGCTTTCACATATTTTGTACCGCTTGGCACTCCAATGATTTTGCGAATACTGTCATTTTCCCGCTTCGCCAAAGCCACGAATTCCGTATTGTACCAAGCACCCGGATTCAACATCATGGATAGGAAAACCTGGTTGGCATCCAAGTCTTGATATGCATTTTTTCCGCTAATCTTTCGTAAAACCTCAGAAGCGAAAGTATGAATGGGTTTCATACGCCCTCCTGAATCTTGAATGACCAACTCCCCAAACTTTTCGGCATGAGCAGGGTCCACCAAAGTGTTCTGAATGATGGAATCCACTTGCGCTTGTGTGGGCAATACATTGTGCGAATGGGTATCATCAGTGTCCTGACCCGAGATGGTTCCCGTTATGAGCAATAGCGCAATAGTAGCCAATGCTGCTTTTTTCTTGCGGATTTTCTCCAAGCTCTTGGCCAATTCGGAAAAGCGGGTCTTGCCAAAGAACATAATACCCATTAGACCCAAATAGAGCAAAAAGTAACCGATATAGGTAATCCAAGTGCCCCAAAAATCATGGTTTACCGAAAGGACCGTTCCTTTTTCGTCAGGGTCAAAGCTAGCTTGGAAGAAACGATACCCTTTATGGTCCAAGACATTGTTCATGAAGATATCATAGTCGAATGGGCGCTCATCTTGCACGGTAACTTTGCTCATAAAAGAGGAATAACCCGTTTCGGTGCCGGGGTATTTTTCAGCAATAAAGTCTTTCAATTGAATGGAAAACGGAAGTTCATGTACCTTGGAACCATACGCTAAAGACAAATTCAAATCGCCCAATTGAATTCTGTCCGAAAACTGCGCACTACCCTTTCCTCCCAGAAGTTTGAATTCTTGGGATACCCCATTGGCCCGAACATTGACCACCAAGGCATCCAAACTATTTTTGGTTACCTCTTCCTCAGGAATTTTAACCACTCCATAGCTCCCTCGCACCAACGGCTCAGGAATCACGAACTGTATGCCAGCAACATTGTAGAGAGACCTCATCTGTAGAATTTGTAGGGAATCTTTGAAAACCGACCCTTGGAATTGGTCTGCCATTCTCATAAAAGAGCCTTCAAATGGGGTCTCGATTTGCAAACCGGATGCGTCTCCAAGAATATTAATGGCACCATCTGTATGGTTATTTAAGGAAAACAATACGTTGTGAATGTTTGCAATTTGACCGTCTTCCAAATAGTGTTCATGCCGTTGCCCGTCCCCAGCTTCTACAATTTTAAGGTACTGCTTCCCATTTTCATCCGGAATCAATCCTTCTTTTGCCCCTGAAACAAAATCTACATAATCAACGGAAACTTGTTTGCCGTTAAAGTCGGCTTTCCATGGGAGCGAGGCACGCCTCCCTTCTGCAGTGACCAAAACCTCATCTTGGAGAATTTTTCGCTTGGGTTCCCCATTGACATCCCCGTCAATATTAACGGTTAGGTAGGTTTTATCAG
>JBCBCH010000571.1:0-1625 GCA_038530835.1 Bacteroidota bacterium
AAAAAGGTACCCAAGCCAATCGCCAGAATCAACATCCTCGTTTGATTGTTGGGCCTGTATAAATTCAAAAGACTCTGGCGGGTGGTAAATCCCCATGAGGTAGGGAAATAGCGCTTTATGACTCGCATGAAAAGGCTTGCTACGCCCCCCAAAAGAGCAAATACGACCAATACGCCCAGCACAAAAATCAGGGCGTACTGTATACTATCTATCAACCAAAATGAAAAGCAAAAAACGAACAAAAGAATACCCAGTGATACCAAAATTTGTGCGGTTCGTGATTTTTTGAACCCGTTTTCCTCAACACGCAAGGCACGCAAAGGCGAAACGAACCAGGTATTCAATAAGGGCATCAGGGCGAACAATACGGACAGTAATATGCCCAACATCAGTCCGGAAAGCAGCGCGGTCGGTACCAGCGAAATCTGGATTTCAAAGGGTAAAAACCCTTGTAGCAAAAGCGGAAAGGATTGTTGAAGCAACAAACCTCCCAGGACTCCAAAAATACCACCCAATAAACCCATGCCAGCCATTTGTAACAGGTAGATCAAAAAGGTTTGCCTCCGTGTGGCGCCAATACATTTCAAAATAGCCACCGAACGCAATTTTTCTTGCACGTATATGTGTATGGAGCTGGCAACCCCCATGCAACCCAACAAGAGTGCGATAAAGGCGATGAGGTTAAGAAACTTTCCGAAGTTGTCATAACTTCTGCCGAGTCGTTCCGCGGTACTAATATGGGTATCCAAGTCGGCATTTTCAACATCGAGTTGCGGGTCAACTTGTTTATCCAATGCAACTAAATCTTGTTCAGGTTTGGCAACAAAATAAAAATCATATCCCACCCGACTACCTACCTGAACCAATCCGGTCGCATCTACTGCATCGTATGGAATTATGACGGGTGGAGCAATGGAAGCTCCAATGCTTGACGTTCCGGGTGCTGAAATCAAAGTGCCCAGAATTGCGAATACAGAATTTCCCAGTTTGATGGAATCTCCTGGTTTAAGGCCGTATTGTAGCATAAGGGTAGCATCCACCAAGGCTCCTTCTTTGTTTTGATATTGCTGGGCTGCGGATTCGGGTTGGGTTTCCAGCTCCCCGTAAAACGGATATGGCCCATCAATACCTCGAACCCCTACTAATTTTGAATCTCCGCTTTTGGGAAAAAGCGCCATCGAAGGAAAACCAATGGCACGTCCGTTTGCCCCTCCAAGGGAATCAATAATGGACAAGACCTTTTCATTTGGAGGCTGATTGCTGTCAATCACAAAATCGGCACCCATCAAGGCCTTGGATTGAATGGCAATGTTCTCTTTCAAGTTCTTACTAAAAGATTGGATGGATACCACAGCGGATATACCCAAAATGATGGAGGCCATGAACAGCAGCAAACGACTAAAACTTGCTTTGCTATCCCGCCAAGCCATTTTAAAAAGCCATTTCCACCCGGCACGTGAATTTTTGTTTTGGGAATGTTTCACGATTCTATCAAGACTTCGTTTGAAACTATTTTTCCACCGCGTAACTGCAATAGGTGGTTGCACTTTTTGGCCAATTCCAAATCATGCGAGACGATGACCAAAGTTGTACCGGCTTCTTGGTTGAGTTCAAATAGTAATTGT
>JBCBCH010000572.1:0-1620 GCA_038530835.1 Bacteroidota bacterium
TCGATAAGCGTTGATACGGCTGCGCTCGCACCATCAGAAAAGCCCAAAACGGAAATGTTTCCCCCTTGAATATCTTCAGCTCTTGAAAGATTCAAATGGAACCCAAATCATTCAAGAGGGAAACATTTCCGTTTTGGGCTTTTCTGATGGTGCGAGCGCAGCCGTATCAACGCTTATCGATTTGAGCGAGGTTCCTTCTGATTTTGAATGGACCCAAAGCGCGAACGGGATTGTTTATGACGAGGATGATGGTGTACTTGCTCCACCAAACCCGCCAACCATGGGTTTTGCTAGTGGTGTTTTTTATTATGGCGGACATATAGGATACAACTACTGGGGAAGGCAACCTTGTGGCTTGGAGAATTTGGAAGATAACATCTATATGCCGTATGCTCCAGTGCTGTATCATGTTCCGTCTGAAGATTCCTTGTCAGAAAACACGCTCTGTATGCTAAATGTTTTGAATCGCAAAGGAGCACCCATAACGTTGGAATACTATCCCGGAGCACCGCACGGATTTGATTTTGACGATATCCCCGAAAGCGATATAGCCCGGGAAAGAACCTTGGAGTGGTTGCGGACTACATGGACCAATCCTTAGTAGATTTCAACTCTACATAAAACTTGTTTCTCCCATTTACCAACACCCGACCCAATGACCCTGAGGGTTAAAAACCGACTCAAATCAGCCCTAGTAAAATCAAAAAACATTGGTCAAGGCCATAAACATATAAGAATTCGAAAATGAGAAATGACGTAGACAACTATTTGGAAAAATGGATATTGGACCTGGTAAAATCCGAATATCAAACGGGAAACATCCCAAAAGAAGCACTTTATAAATTCAAAGAGCGAATGGATGATTTTACCGAAGTTACCGTGAAATGGATAGACGATTTAGAACGAGAACACAAAATTATTTACAGCGCAAGGGCCTATGGTAAGGGGAACCTCAATTCCCTAACCCCTGAATCCCAAAACTCCATATTTGAGCTAGAAAACTATTATACCCTCGAAATCCATACCTATGTAGATGACATCAAAAGAAGTTACAGTACCCGAAAAATAATGGATTATGATGTCGAAAAGGTATTAGGGCAATTGAAATATTTGGACGAATTCAAAAAAACCTCTTTTGAATAAGGTTTGGCGTTCAAATGGGTATTCAAAACCGGGCTGACGTTGGCAACTAATGATAATCCTTGGCCATAGATGGAACAGGTCAATTGAAAGGGGGCTTCCATATATTGGGGGTCCTTTTTACTTTGAATTATTCCTTTCTTGTCACAGAAAACAATCCCAAATCAAAACATATATAAACATGCACCAAATTGTTCTTTACTGGTCCTTGTTGTGCGCTTTTATCATTCTTGCCTATCCTTTGTATTTAAACGCTCGCGCAAAACAAAAAAACAACAAATCCAAACCAAGAGGTCTTCCCTTTCTTGGCGATTCCGTGGAGCTATATAGTTTTGACCTGAGCGAACGAAGCAATACTTGGTCTTTTGCATTGGATATCCCTGAAATTACAGAGGAAGTTTTAAAATCCCATTTGATTTTCTACTACTTGGAGACCGAGGAAACTTGCATTAAACTTCCTATGCACAATGCTTCAAAAGG
>JBCBCH010000573.1:0-1613 GCA_038530835.1 Bacteroidota bacterium
TCCATTCCCTACAGTGATGAATACACTAAGTTGGTGATAAGTTTTGTGGGCTTCCGGTCAGATACCTTGACCGTTGATGCTCTGAAACCGATTCGCCATTGGTTACAACCTACGAACCAGTTGGATGAGGTCGTAGTGGAACAAAAGAAAGAAGCTGTCCAAAAAGCACTGTTTTCTGCCCAAAATGTGGTGACTATCAACAGCGCCGAATTGCTTAAAGCAGCTTGTTGTAATCTTTCTGAGAGTTTTGAAACCAACCCGGCCATCGATGTCAATTTCAACGATGCCTTAACAGGAACCAAACAAATCCAGATGTTGGGATTGACCAGTCCGTATTTGCTCATCACCCAGGAAAATATTCCCATGGTTCGTGGTGCATCACAAGCCTTCGGATTAACCTATACACCGGGCACTTGGGTGGAAAGCATTCAAATCACCAAAGGAGCAGGCAGTGTGGTCAATGGGTATGAAAGTATCTCCGGGCAAATCAATACCGAACTTCACAAACCCATGACGGATGTTCCTTGGTTTGTAAATGGTTATGCCAACCTGAATGGTCGGTTGGAGTTAAACACCCATTTGAATACCCAGTTGTCCCCGCGCTGGAGCACCGGTTTGTACCTCCATGGAAACCGAAGGGATGTGGAGGTGGACAATAATGATGATGGATTTTTGGATACTCCCTTGGCCAATCAAATCAATATTTCCAACCGATGGCAATATCAAAACCTCGAAAAAGGTTGGGTGAGTTTTCTCAATGTCCGGGTTTTGAATGATGAAAAGCAGTTGGGACAAACCGGTTTTAATCCCGATACCGATAGGTTTACCACCAACTTATGGGGCAGCGAAATCGATACCCAGCGTTTTGATGGCTCCGTAAAACTGGGCTATGTGTTTCCAGAGCTGCCCTTTCAAAGCTTTGGTTTCCAGGCTTCGTACAGCAATCATTCACAAGAGTCCTATTATGGGTTGAATGAATACAATATTGACCATAAGAGTGTGTATTCCAATTTGCTGTTTAGTTCAATTATTGGGAGTACCCAGCATAAATTCAAAACCGGTATTTCTTTCGCTTATGATGGTTATGATGAACAGGTGAATTCTGAATTGTTTAATCGCGCAGACCGTTCGGCCGGGGCTTTTTTTGAATACAGCTATACCAATTTGGAGCGGCTGAGCCTAACTGCTGGGGCACGCTTGGATACGCATAATCGTTTGGGTACTTTTTTCACGCCACGACTTCACGTACGGTACACCCCATGGGAAAAAGCAAGCCTACGCGGTTCTTTCGGACTAGGAAGGCGTGCAGCAAACATTTTTGCCGAAAACCAACGCTTGTTTGCCTCTTCCCGAAATTTGGTGCTCAACGGAAATGGCGGGAATATTTACGGATTTGATGCCGAAAAGGCCCTGAACTTCGGTTTTGGATTTTTGCAAAGATTCTCCCTCTGGAATCGTCCTGGGTCCTTGTCACTCGATTTTTACCGAACGGATTTTGAAAACCAGGTAGTGGTTGATTGGGAAAATGCCAGAGAGGTACGTTTCTCGAACTTGGAAGGCGATAGTTTTGCGAATAGTTTTCAGGCGGAAGTGAACCACGAAATTCTTCCAAA
>JBCBCH010000574.1:0-1609 GCA_038530835.1 Bacteroidota bacterium
AGTCAATATCAGCGGTGTCCGCCGAAACTTTATATCCCATGAGAAACTCTTTCAGTTTTTCCATTCGATCGACCGAGTGTTCAAAGCTTTTCAGTTCCTCTGTCAATAATTCCACTATTTCGTCCAGTTTTGCCATAATTTATTTCTTTTAAATTCCCATCCCAAGGTCTACGCTCTTTTTGATGGTGTGTTTAATGATTTTTGTAGTAATCTTAGCCACAAGGTTAGGGGAGAGGCTTACCGTTTTACCTATCAGTTTCATGGTATTTTCGGTTTTGGCTTTCTCCACAACATTTCTGTTGAAACCAATCTGTTCGGCTATCTTGTTCATGGACATGGAACGGTGAACCTCGCTGCCCTTTAAATTCATCCCTGCAAACTCAAACCGAAATCCCTGTAATTGGTTCAGCTTGTTAATGGATGGGATAACCTTTACAGGATAGGCTTCCATAGCCTTGATATATTGGTCAAAGTCCTTTGGCCTAACCTCGCTGATGACTTTTTCATGGATTCTTTTGAGAATCATCCGCATATCCTTGGCCTTGTCCAGTTTTTGTTGCTGTACTTCCCGTACTGTGGTCAAACCCATTTCCTTTGCCACTTGCTCCGCAGCCTGTTGGCTCCGCTTTCCAATAAAGTTGTCCTTGTAGGCCTGACCTTGAAAATTGATTCGGTTCACATACAAATGGATATGGACGTGCTTTCTGTTTCTGTGAACAAATGCAATGGCCTGGTTATCTTGTAACTTCATTTGTTTTAAAAAGCGTTCCGTAATTTCTTGGAGTACTTGGTTCCTCATTTCCTTTCCATCTTTAATGGTCGGACTTAGCACAAAACTTAAAGTGTTCTTTTTGCATCGATGGTTCTGTTGTTGGATGGTTCTGAACTCCTGGGTAATTTCTTTGGGAGTATCCCCGGCCAGATATTGGCTATGAACAATCTCCGGTTTCTTATCTTCCCGAAGTCCATAGGCCATGGATGCAGATGTGTGCGATATGGATTTACCCATTCCAATCATATCTTAAAACTTAAAAGGTGTTCCCTGATTTCTTTGGCTAGTTGAGTGACTTCATCTGCCAACTTTGGATTCCGTTTTCGGAACATATTACCGATCCGTTTAAAATTGTTCTGGTATTGCACCAATAGTTTATAAGCCTCAATTTGGTCTTCTGATAACCGCTCGATGATTCTGTCACCAAATGCGGCACGACGGCAGTACTCACTAATGGAAAGACCTGATTTTTTGGCCTTTACTTTCAGCAGTTTTTTCTCATAGACTGAGCACCTGAATTGGACGAATTCCCGTTTCATAATCCTTTTTTTCTTTTGCGACCAAAAGGGCCTTTAATCTAAAGGACCTTCGGGAGCAAAAGCAAGATTTGTCATGACAATGACACATCTTGAATTCTCACTCAATCATCATTTTCATGCTGATTTTGTTCTCCTGCTCCTCCCCCTATCCGCCTTAATACCTCTTATTTCTAAGTGTATGATTTAGTGCCTCTGCGTCCAGTTCAGTTCTTGATTTTCTGTTGTTCTGTAATAGCCAAAGATTGAGTTTCTTCTTTTCGAAGAATATCATTTTGCCATTGGGCTTGGAGTGCGGTAT
>JBCBCH010000575.1:0-1587 GCA_038530835.1 Bacteroidota bacterium
TCCCGAAGTGGTATGTGATGTTGTAGCAGGAATCCAAGTATTGTCCGTTTCGACCAAAGTTGGCGAAAGGGTATAACTATAGTTTATGGTATCGACGCCATCCCAAACGCCTTTAACCACAAATTGCAGCAGCTGTCCTTCATATATATCCGCTTCACCGTGATTTGAGTTAGAGTTGCCTAGACCCAAACGTGCTTTAACAGCCCCTCCGTATCTCCCAACAATTTCCCGAATCCATTGGTCGCCATTGACGTCATCATCCACCCTAACCGCAACCCTCATACGATTGCTATTTCCATTACCAAGCGCCTCCATTTTGAAATACACTCCAAAATAGAAGGGCACATTGGCTGTTAAATCCACCGGATTGTTAATCAAGGCCAGATAGTCGAAGACTGTGGTAAAACCATTAAAGTCCAACGAATGTGTTGTGCCTGGAGAAAGGCCTTCGTTCACTATTGGAATCTGAGGGCTTGAATCTTCGGGAGCCCAATCGGAAGAAAGGGTACCCAAATCGCCTGTACCATAGGTGTCAAAGTCTTCGATATACGAGAAGCTTTGGGCTAGTGTAACGGAAGTAACAAAAGCCAACGATAAAAACAGTACTAATTTTTTCATAATCGTGCGGGATGTAGTTTTAAAGGGGGGTTAGAAATTATTATGAAGGGGGGGAATACATAATGATGGTACGCCTGCAAAACAAGCGCATTTCGCTTAGCCAAAAAGCGACCCAAAAAATCGGAAAAGAAGCTTAGAAAGCATACCAAAAAAAGAATCTGGTATGGTAGTTTACCTTTTAAAAGGTCTTTCATTTTCAGTTGCGTTAGTTTGGTTTCCTAGCAAACTGAAGGGTAAGAATGGTAATTGTAAAGTTTGGAGTATGGTTGCTGAAAAGTACTATTTTGTCCTTCTGCATGTTTCAAGCCAACTTTAAATTAGTCGAAAAGTGCCCTTTTATCGATGAAACCACCAAAGCCTAGAATTATGCGAGGCGGGCTTTTATTTTTTGTTTAGTTCCACATTAGTGACACTTGAACAACCTTCAAAAGGACGAGGTTTTTTCTTTCACAAACCACAAAAGCCCCTTTCCTTGTGTTCAGAAGAAACAAATCAAACACATGGAAAACGATTTCAAAACAGTGATTAAGGTCTCTTTTTTGGTGAACCTCAGAAACTTTTTGAAATTTTCCCCGAGGAAGGGATTGATTTGGAAAAGAAGTGATTAGGGATTTTCGAGCGTCCATTTACAAAATTTACTCGTTGAACTGCACTTTTCCGTCGATAAACGTAAAAACCTATGAAAAATTGATAAGTATTTTATCAATCCTTTGCGGAACTTTGTCATGTATTAACCCCCAAATCTAATACCATGATACGAGTAATGACATACAAACTGTTGGCGGTTTGTATCTTTTTGATCAGCGTGGGCATGCAGGCCCAAAACAACGAACCTTTTATCGACCGCAACAATAGTGAAGCGAATAAGCGTGTCGAAGATTATTTTGATTTATTGACCCAGGGCTATTCTGATGTAGAGATTTTCCAAGATTTAGGTTAATACTATTTCAAGAGTTAAAGTACTATTTT
>JBCBCH010000576.1:0-1584 GCA_038530835.1 Bacteroidota bacterium
TAGGGGAAAACATGCAAAGCGCATTCAGTTTACGGATGAGAATGAAATATACCCCGAGGACATACAATGGCTCTTTTCCGAGGTGGGCAAGAAATCACCATATTGATGTCCCAAGGGTTTGTTTTCCATGAGATTTTGTTATGACATTCTTTTAAAGGCAACTTCAAGGTCATTCAGTAAGGTATCAGAAATCTGGGAAACATGAATGAACTTAACCATATGTGAAATCCGGGGCATACACCCGATACCAGTTTGTTTCAGGTAATTATTTCCATCGGGTTCGCCATCCAAATCCATGGCCAATCGAATTTCCTTGGACTTTATTCCAATTGCCGCATATTCCCGTTTAGCATTGAGGGATACGTAGGTTTTCTTCGCGATTACTTTTGTTTCGGGAAGTCTTCTAAGTATTTGCTCCATAATATGGTCGTATAGGGGCCTTAAGTGTTCTTTTTTGTTGAACTGGTTCTCCAAAAGGTCTACGGCATCGCCATAAACGGGTTTGCCGCCGTTAACGTATATTCCTGCCAACAATGAGGCGTCTTGGTGCCGAAACCCCTCTTTGTCCTTCAACAAGTTGAGCAGTTCGTTTCTTTTCGTCATTCCAAATTCCTTGAGATAGGACATCCATTCTGAAAGTGATTTCCCGGTATGGTCCTTGATACCTTCGATAAATTCCTTTTCAATTTCTTGTGATGTTTTAGCCATGATTTCCATTTTAAATTTTGATAATAGTGTATTGGGCAAAGAGTCTTGGCAAGTGATGTTTTAGGGTAATTCCGTTATGTATTTACTTAAAGTTTCAGAAGGATTTTACGAACACAGGTGCATATTGCTCAATAGAGTCTTTTGTCAATTGAATGACTTCTCCAATAGCAGTTCGTTTGTACAACTCGTAACCTGAATGATTGTTCATCGAGGCCTCAAAAATAAGTTCGCCTTTTTCGTTCCAATCATGATAGACCTGATTGTTTTGTAGTGGTGTTACTGGTTCCATTCCTGATCCATCTGGGTTGATGATATATATATCGTAGTTATTGTCCTTTTTGGAAGCGTAGGAAATCTTGCCATCCGCTCTCCATCGAGGTGCCGCTGCGAGGTAGCCTGTCCACTGCTTTTCGGCACCTTCATCAGGATGAGTGGTTATCTTTTCCATTTGTCCAGACTTTAAATCCATCACGTAAAGTGCATCGGTAAAGCCAAGCTCACGAGGAGACTTTTTGTTACTTCCCCGGAAGACAATTTGTTCTCCATCAGGTGAGAAGGCCGGGTCATTGGCATAAGTTAGATCAATACTGATTTTTTCAAGAATTTTTCCATTGATGTCAATGATATAGAACGTAGGCCCGTTTTCATCGACAGGTTTTATTACGAATTCCCGTCCATTCTTGCGACTGCCCAACCAGCTATCTGCCAACTTAAAATTCGTAATTCTCCTGAGGTTTTTCCCGTGTGCATCCATCTCATAAAGGTGAAAGCATCGAAAACACCCGTTTCTATCAGAGAGAAAGTAGATTTTTTCATCAAAACTATCGTATACCCAATCCACCGATTTTGAATTGGTGATGTTCTTGGCATTTTTCC
>JBCBCH010000577.1:0-1584 GCA_038530835.1 Bacteroidota bacterium
AAACCCCAAATGTAGGTGCTGAAACTTACAAAATCCAAGCCCTTTTAGCAGACCCCGGTATCATCAGAAATAAGCTGAAAGTAAACGCAGCGGTGTCCAATGCCCAAGTATTTATGGAAGTGCAAAAAGAGTTCGGAAGTTTCAGCACCTACATTTGGGGTTTTGTGGATGGAAAGCCCATTAAAAACCAGTGGCAACATCATAAAGAAGCTCCTGCAACCACACCGCTCTCCGATACCATAAGCAAAGACTTGAAAAAAAGGGGATTCAAGTTTGTGGGCAGCACTGTGGTATATGCCTTTATGCAAGCCACAGGAATCGTTAACGACCATGAAGTCAATTGTTTTCGATATGCCGAAGTCTAGCCATCTAGTTTGTGTTTTATGTTTGCTTTGGGGGATTCTGGGTGCAGCCCAGCAAAAAAAAGAGCGGGAATCTCGCGTAACCAGAGACGAAATTCCTCAAAACGCTTTGGAATTGCTAAACCCCTATTTGGAAGATGCCAAACGGTTGCGGTATTACCAAGAAAGTGACGGAAACAAAAGGAGTTTTGAAGTAAAGTTCAAGAAAGGCAAACTACGCTACAGTGTAGAATTTAGCCCTGAGGGAAAGTTAGAAGATGTTGAGTTTCTTATCAAGTCCGCCGATATTCCAGACGAAACTTGGGCCAACATTCAATCCACATTTCAAGAAAAATTCAGCAAGACCTACGTAAAAAAAATCCAGCAACAATACCCTTGCGAAGGAAAAGATGAAATCAAGTTTTGAAAAGCTTCTTTCAAAACTTGATTTTGCCCTATATCCGATATGAATTGGTCGTTGCCGGGAAAACCCAAAACCACCATCGCTTGTATGAAATCCTATTTGACGCTAATGGAGCATTGTTATTGTTAAGGGAATTTGCACCAACCAATTATGACCATGTCCTCTACTAAAAGAGGTTCCTTACTCCTGCTCCTGTTTGCCTATTGGAATATTCAAGGGCAGGAAAATCTAACAGGGTTTTGGCAACCCCAAATGGGGATGGGATACCAACTCTCCGAAAAATATGCCCACAATTTTTCCATTGCTTCTCGTTTTTTCGTCGTGGAAGAAGGTGAAGCGAGCTTCGCGAACCGTCAAATTGATTTGGTTCATTTTTCAAACTATAAAATTCGGGAGAACCAAAGTCTTGCTTTTGGCATTCAATATCGCTTTCGCGAAAATTTTGATGGTGGAGCCAATGAGTTGCGTCTCACTCAACAATACAACCAACGTTCGCGGCCTTTTGTAGTTCGTTTTGGGCACCGAATTCGTTCGGAACAACGCATCACCAAAGCTAGAACTACCCATCGGTTTCGATATCGGTTTGCACTGGACTTTCCATTGCAAGGTGAAAAGTTGGATGTGGGCGAAGCCTATTTGGTAGCGACTGCTGAATCCTTATTAAGTGTTGCTAGAGGACGAAAACCCGAATACGACGGGCGAATCAGTGCCCAAATTGGATGGCAATTGCAAAAGGATTTCAAAATCCAGTTTGGTACGGAATATCGCATGGAAGATTTTACCCATACCCTACCCGAGCATATTTTCTTCATTCTCTCA
>JBCBCH010000578.1:0-1584 GCA_038530835.1 Bacteroidota bacterium
CGGTCGGATTCGTATTGGGTTACTGTAATGAACATTCTTGCATTCACACGTTCATTTTCGTTGTAGACCCTATCGGTCCATTTACTTTTGTTGACAAAATCGTTCAAAGAGCGTTCTAGGGTCCTAAAGATTTGTTGATTGGTTTGGTTGACCTGGTCAGAATTTACCACGACCTCACAATTCAGCTCTTGTCCTCTAGTGAAAACAGCAACCAAAAAAAGAATAAGAATTGGGATTTTTCTACCCATCGATTCGTAAAAGTATTTCGCTCCAAATATCAGAAGCCACTTCTGGCTTCGTCTTCAAAGCAAACGTTTTTATAGTCAAATTCTTATCGATGAAAGTAATTTTGTTGGTATTTCCGCCAAAACCTGCGCCTTGGTCGTTAAGGGTGTTCAATACAATAGCATCCAGGTTTTTGCGCTGGAGTTTTCCTTTGGCGTTTTCGATTTCATTTTCGGTTTCCAAGGCAAAGCCCACCAAAAACTGCTTTTTCTTGATTTCGCCCAAAGATTTCAGAATGTCAGGATTTCGCTCCAAAACCAAAGTCAAGTCACCTTCCTTCTTCTTCATTTTTTGTTCGGAAACATTTTTAGGACGGTAATCTGCGACTGCCGCCGCGGCAATCATAACATTTGAGGTTTCAAAATGAGCATGGCAAGCTTCGTACATTTCCTGAGCCGAAGTGACATCAATTCGATTGATATTTGCATGCTCAGCGGAAAGTTGGGAAGGTCCAGATACTAGTGTAACCTCCGCGCCTAAATTGGCAGCAGCTTTGGCCAATTCAAATCCCATGGTTCCTGTGGCGTGATTGCCTAAAAATCGAACTGGGTCCAAGGCCTCATGGGTCGGTCCAGCCGTAATCAATACTTTTTTACCGTGTAATGGAGACTTCTTGAGCAAATCGTCCTCAAGAAACTTAACAATGTTTTCCGGCTCTGCCAGCCGCCCCAAACCACTCAATCCACTAGCCAGTTCACCAGACTCTGCTGGAATCATGATGTTTCCGAAAGATTGGAGTTTTTCAAAGCTCTCCGAAGTCGAAGGATGACGGTACATGTCCAAATCCATCGCCGGTGCAAAATACACAGGACATTTGGCAGAGAGGTACACTGCCAGTAAAAGATTGTCACAGGTGCCGTTGGCCATTTTGGAAAGCGTGTTCGCGGTAGCTGGGGCCACAAGCATGAGGTCGGCCCAAAGCCCTAAATCCACATGGTTGTTCCAAGAAACACTGTCCTCTTCCTCTTTCACAAACTCAGTCAATACCGGATTTTGGGAAAGGGTTGACAAGGTCAAGGGAGAAACAAAAGCGGCAGCGCTTTCGGTCAAGACTATTTTGACCTGCGCTCCCGCTTTTATCAATAATCGTGTGAGAAAGGTAGTCTTGTACGCGGCGATTCCTCCTGTAATGCCCAGAAGGATTTTTTTTCCGCGCAACATATTAGGCGTCTTTCTCGGTGTTACGGTGATAAATCTTGTCTTCCAACCATTCAATGACTGCCAAGGCATGTGGTTTTGGAAGTTTTTCGTAAAACTTGGATACTTCTATCTGCTCCTTGTTTTCAAATACTTCTTCCA
>JBCBCH010000579.1:0-1577 GCA_038530835.1 Bacteroidota bacterium
CAAACCCCTCAAGGAACTTATCTTGGAGTGTGCTGGGATTTTCTTGGAAGCCAATAGCAAAGCCTCCTTTATTACGGCGGGTGCTACAGTTCCTCTAAAAATTGAGGCTATCAACAGAAGTGCTGTTCCGGTAAACTTAAAAACACTTCAAATCAATGAAGTACCCCAAAGTTCAATGGTCTCAAATATGGTTTTGGCAGAGAATCAGAAAAAAGAGCTCACGTTACAATTGGAGGTTCCCGCCGATATGGAAGTATCCGGTCCTTATTGGTTAAAATCCGAAGGGACTTTAGGGATGTATCAAGTTGAGGACCGAAATTTGATTGGAAAGCCCGAAACATCAGATGCCTTTACTTTGGAGGCAGTTTTGGACATTGATGGCACAACCATTTCCTTTACCCGGCCAGTGCAACATCGTTTTTCAAAACCGGATGAAGGGGAACTCATTGACCCTTTTGTGATAACGCCAAAAGTATCCTCAAAATTTACGGAAAAAGTAGTGGTTTTTCCTTCTTCGGAACCCAAAACGGTGCAGGTAAAAGTCAAGGCATATGAAGATAATCTCGTGGGGGCCTTATCTCTTGAACATCCCGAAGGATGGACGGTATTGCCGCAACAAGTTCCGTTTGATATCAAAAAGACCGGAGAAGAAATCAATTTGACTTTCACAGTAACGCCCTCAATCGATGACAGCACTGGATTCTTGAAAGCAGTTGCAGAAGTGTCTGGCGAAAAAATAGACCGGGAATTGGTTGAAATCAATTATAACCACATCCCCAAACAAACGGTTCTGTTGCCTTCGCAAGCCAAAGTAGTGCGTACGAATATCCAAAAAACGGGAGAGCACATCGGATATATTATGGGCGCTGGAGATAAAATTCCTGAAAGCTTGGAACAAATAGGATTTAAAGTACATACCATAGCGCTCAACTCTTTGGAGGCAGGAGACCTTGACAAATATGATGCTGTTGTTGTTGGTATTCGAGCCTATAATGTGATTGATGCATTGAAATTCAAGCAACCTTATCTACTGAACTATGTGAAGCAAGGTGGAAACCTTATCGTACAATACAACACAGCAGGAAGATGGCGAAAGCAATTCGATAATATTGCCCCTTACCCCTTGACCATCTCCAGAGACCGTGTTACTGATGAAAAGGCGGACGTCGAAATTTTAAGTAAAGATCATGCCATCGTCAATTTTCCGAATAAGATTACCGAAAAGGATTTTGAAGATTGGGTACAAGAACGTGGGTTGTACTTCCCCAACCAATGGGCACCCGAATTTACACCTGTGCTAGCCATGGGCGATACGGGGGAAGGGGTAAAAAAAGGAAGTCTCCTCGTTGCTTCTTATGGCAAAGGCCACTACATCTACACCGGACTAAGCTTTTTTAGGGAGCTTCCGGCTGGCGTACCCGGCGCGTATCGCATTTTTGCGAACATGTTGTCCTTAGGAAAAACCAATGTGGTAAGCGATTCAAAAATAAAAGGCTGATGAACGAACGTTTTGAATGGAAAAAGCAATATACCATAGAGCTGCTCATCAACGTATTCAATATCATCATCTTGTACCT
>JBCBCH010000580.1:0-1566 GCA_038530835.1 Bacteroidota bacterium
CCGGACTTTCATTGGTTCACATGCTCCACTCTATAGATGCAGAATCCCGAGTCATTAGTTTGGATAACGACCCCATGTTAATCGATAACGTGAGAAACATCCTTATTGATGAGAAACGATTGGAACTATTATGTGTGGATGGAGATAAGTGGATTGAAGACTATGACGGAGAAGGTTTCGATTTGATTTTTGCAGATGCATGGCCAGGAAAATATAGCCAACTGGACAAAACCTTGGGAATGGTCAAAAAAGGTGGGTTTTATCTTATTGATGACTTGCTCCCACAACCCAATTGGCCCGAAGGGCATCAGGAAAAAGCAGAAGCCCTGATAGCAGAACTTGAAATGAGAAACGATTTCGCAATTACAACTATGGAATGGTCGACAGGCATCCTTGTAGCGACCAAAATAAATTGAGTATGGAGAATAAGTGGTATACCATATCCGTGTATTCTGAAAACAGTGTGGGGTTGCTCAACCGCATCTCTGGAATTTTTTTAAAGCGACACATTAATATAGAAAGCTTAAATGTTTCTAAATCAGAAATTGAGAACGTATCAAAGTTTACAATAGTAGTGTTCACGACAGAGAATTGGACGCGAAAAATTGTGGCCCAGATTGAGAAACAAATAGAGGTGATAAAAGCGTTTTATCATACTGATGAGGAAACGATTTATCAGGAGTCCGCTTTGTTTAAAATAGCCTCGAACCTATTGTTCGATGAACGACAAATCCAAAACATCATAAAAGAGAGCAATTCTCAAATCGTAACCGTCTCCAGAGACTTTTTTGTTTTGGCGAAAACAGGCCGCCGTCATGAAATAGATGAAATGCATGACGCTTTGGAACCATTCGGTATAATGCAATTCGTGCGTTCGGGTAGAATAGCCGTAACCAAGGCTACCATGCCCATCACCAACATACTATCAGAATTTCAAAATCAATAAATACAAAATACAACACTTCAAATGGCAAATTACTTCAATACCTTATCCTTAAGAGACCAACTAGCACAATTAGGGAAATGTCGATTTATGGATGCCCATGAATTTTCAGATGGCGTTGATGCCCTAAAAGGAAAGAAAATCGTTATCGTGGGCTGTGGTGCCCAAGGATTGAACCAAGGGTTGAACATGCGGGATTCCGGATTGGATATCGCCTACGCACTTCGTCCAGCGGCAATAGCCGAGAAACGCCAATCGTATTTGAATGCTATAGAGAATAATTTTACCGCTGGTACTTATGAGGAATTGATTCCAACTGCCGATTTGGTAATCAACCTTACCCCTGACAAACAACACTCCAATGTCGTGGGCGCGGTAATGCCGTTGATGAAGAAAGGGAGCACCCTTTCCTATTCCCATGGATTCAATATTGTTGAGGAAGGCATGCAAGTGCGGGAAGATTTAACGGTTATCATGGTAGCACCAAAAAGTCCAGGTTCGGAAGTTCGTGAAGAATATAAAAGAGGTTTCGGTGTTCCTACTTTGATAGCAGTACACCCTGAAAATGACCCCGAGGGCAAAGGTTTGGCGCAGGCCAAAGCCTATGCTGCTGCTACGGGAGG
>JBCBCH010000581.1:0-1562 GCA_038530835.1 Bacteroidota bacterium
CAGGTTGTGAATGGCCCCGTTACCCTAAGAGTAGTTGAAATGACCAAAATAGGGGATTCATCTCCAGATATCGTTTTTTTAGATAAGGAAAAGTTAAACTATCCGTTGTTATTAAGGAAATGGAAAAATGGCGACTATTTTTATCCATTGGGTATGTCGGGCACGAAAAAAGTGTCTAAATACTTCAAAGATGAAAAAGTAGATGTTTTTGCGAAGCAGGAACAATGGCTATTGACCTCCAATGGAGAAATCGTTTGGATTATCGGGAGAAGGATGGACCGACGTTTTCAGGTAACGGAAAACACAAAATCCATTATCAAAATAGAATTGCTTAGATGAAACCATATATAAAGGTATTGCTCGTATTGATTTCGTTTTGGTCCTTTGGCCAGAATGATGACAATCCTGCGGTCTGGTCCCATGCCGTAAAAAAGATATCGCCCCAGGAATACGAACTGACCTTTGAAGCCAAAATCGCCCCTGAATGGCATATCTACTCTCAATACACCGCTGAGGGCGGCTCCATGCCCAGCGAATTTACTTTTGAAGGTGCAGGTCAATACTATGAATTGGTCGGTAAGACCGAGGAAAGCAAAACCATTACGGAATACAGCGATATTTTTGAAGTGGACGAAACCTTTTTCAAGGATGTAGCGGTCTTCACCCAGCGCATCAAACTTTTGGATGCTGAGGTAAACCAGTTTCAGGTTAATCTTTTTTATCAAATCTGTAAGGAAGTTTGCATTCCCAAAGATGAGCAGTTCAATATTAGTTTGGATGGAAGCGCTTTTAAAGAGGAGACAAAAGAAGTCTCTGTGAGTAGCCTGGAAAAAACATCAGAACTCCTTTTGGATTTATCCGGACGGGAAAAATTGAACGAAACCCTTGACGGAGAGGGTAAAAAGAAATCCGGATTGTGGATGATATTCGGCCTTGGGTTTTTAGGTGGGCTTTTGGCCTTGTTGACCCCATGCGTTTTCCCGATGATTCCATTGACGGTCTCTTTCTTTACAAAGCAATCAGGGACCAAGGGGAAAGGCATCTTTAATGCCTTGTTGTACGGGTTCTTCATCGTGTTGATTTACGTACTGCTCAGTCTCCCATTTCATGTCTTTGATTCTGTAGATTCACAAATCTTGAATACCATTGCCTCCAATATTTGGTTGAACCTCCTTTTCTTCTTGATTTTTGTGTTTTTCGCCTTTTCCTTTTTTGGGTTTTACGAATTGACCTTGCCAACCGCTTGGGCCAATAAAATGGATGCAGCATCGCACAAAGTAGGCGGTGGTTTAGGAATTTTTTTCATGGCGTTGACCTTGGCAATCGTTTCCTTTTCCTGTACCGGCCCAATTTTGGGCGGTTTGTTGGGGAGTACCACCTTGGCCGAGGGTGATGTCGCCTTGAATCTTTCTATGGGCATGTTTGGCTTTGGTTTGGCTTTGGCTTTGCCATTTGCGCTTTTCGCTTTGTTTCCGACTTGGTTGAGTTCATTGCCCAAGTCTGGTGGATGGATGACCACCGTTAAAGTCGTTTTAGGGTTTTTGGAATTGGCATTGGCGTTT
>JBCBCH010000582.1:0-1558 GCA_038530835.1 Bacteroidota bacterium
CCCATCTTCGCCCATCATCCAAGTATGGCCTACCATACTGCTCCGATACAAATCCTTGTCGTTGGCAATGCCACGTCCAATATGGCCGGTGGTAGACCTGTCCAGCTTCAAAATTTGTCCAGTGGGTACGTAAATTGTCGTAACCACTTCTTGGTCTCTGGCCTTATTGACAACTGCCGTTGTGAGGTGATCATCCAAAACGATTTGTGTTGAATCCAAAGCAAAGCCATATTCAATGTTTTTGGCTCTGTCCCGGGCGGCTTTGGTGGACGAACCATGAGCGTCTTTTCGAATGTTCAATTTGATGGTTTCGTCATCCGCCTGGCGAATTCTGAAGTAGACTTCATCTGAAATCAACACCCGGTCATCACTTTCGTTTACCCCCAAGGTCATTCCCCCAAAACTCATCTCGCCCCAGTCATATAACAACTCTGAATCTCTCATTTTCACGACCAAGGTATCCGATGAGCTTTTAGGAATGATACTTTCTTTAATGTTTACACTACCCACATTGGCAAATTCTGCCGCTTGGCGTATGCCCATAGCGAACAAACCTCCTATGGATAGCAACCAAAGCCCTAATAAGCTAAATTTACCGATGTTACCAATGGATTTTAGATTGTTGACTACAATTTTCAATCCAAGATAGAGTAGGAAAAAGAACGGTATGCCTACCATTAAAAAGACCAATAGCGAAACCAGCCATACTGGGGCACCCGTATTGTTGATGATTTCATAGAAATCTATTCCGGGTAGGTTCACCAAATCCAAAATACCTACGGTAAAGAACCCTACAAACAAGCCAATGAGCGTAGATGCGCCGATAATTATCAAAAGGATGCCAATGAACTTACCAATGACCTTAAAGAAGAACATAATAATGTCCCCTATGGTATCGAAAAAGGTCTTGGAGCCGCTTTTGACCTTTGTGCCAACTTTTTCGTAGTCGACGTTTTTAACTTTTTCGGCAACATCATCAAACCCCTCTTTAACTTTGCGTTCTATATTGCTGATGTTGATAGGCTCCCCCGTCATATCCAATTTTTGCGAGGTAGTATTGGCTTCGGGCACCAAAATCCATAATAGAATGTAGGCAATAAGTCCGAAACCTGTGAAAACCGCCAAAAGGATGAAAATCAAACGAATCCAAAGCGCATCAATGCCAAGGTAATATTCCAGTCCAGAACATACCCCTCCGATGTACTTTTGGTCCATGTCACGGTACAATTTCTTTACTTTCTTATCACTTACCTTTTTGGCAGTAGGCTGGTCTTCAAAAATGTCTTCGTCTACCATATAATCTTCAGGTTGTCCCATAACTTGGATTACCTCATCCACTTCTTTGTGGGTGATGACCTGACGTTCGTTTTCCATTTTCTCCAAAAAGAGTTCGGCGATTCGGGCCTCTATGTCAGCAATGATTTCGTCACTGCCAGCGGTACCCGAAAAGGATCGCTTTACAGATTCCAAATAGCGCTTGAGCTTATTGTAGGCATCGTCGTCTATGTGGAAAAGCGAGTTTGCAAGATTTATATTAACAGTTTTGTTCATTTTTAAA
>JBCBCH010000583.1:0-1555 GCA_038530835.1 Bacteroidota bacterium
GTGTCGATATTGTTGGTGCCAATAAACCCTTTTGCCAATTTATTGGCCAAATAATATTCTTCGGTAAGGCATTGGCCCGAAACGTAAAACCCAACACTGTCTGGACCGTGTTGTTCGATGATACTCTTAAAAACGGCGGCAGCTCGTTTTAATGCCACATCCCAATTGACGCGTTCCATGGGATGGTTGCGGCTCCATCGCATTTGAGGATATAAAATACGGTCACTGGTGTCTTGGGCTACGTAGTTCAGGTTCATCCCTTTGGAGCAAAGCATACCCTTATTGACAGGATAGTCCTCATCCCCCGTAACGGAAAGCACGCCTTTTGCGTCTTTAGTTACAGTAATACCGCAACCTACGCCACAATAGGAACAAATGGTTTTATGGGACTCTTTACGTTGCATGAGGGTAGCAAAAACAGTCGAAATATTGAAAAGGAAAAATAGAAAATTACGTAGATATACGTAGTATCAATCTGGTAAAAGTGATGCCCAAATTTGAGGAATCACTAATAATACGCCGCAAATATTGCTGGGTTGGGATTAGACCAAGCCGAATTCCCTGGCTTTTTTGGAAAGATCTATCAAGTTCTTGACAGCCATTTTCTTCATCAAGTTGAAACGATGGGTCTCAATGGTACGTTTGCTGTTTTGTAGTTTTTCAGAGATTTCTTTGTTCGTAAGCCCCTGAAGAACGAGTTCCAAAACTTGTAGTTCCTTATTGGTTAGGTCAAAAGGGGTTTCTTTGGCTCTTTTCTGGGAAGTTTTTTCTTCTGGAGTAGGATTTAAAAGATTGTTCACCAGAACATTGGAAATGTCTCCGCTAAAATACTTTCCGCCTTCTTGAACCGTGTGGATGGCTTTTATGAATTCATTCTTATCGGTGTCCTTCAAGAGATATCCGGCAGCTCCAGCTTGCACGGATTTTAGGATGTATTCTTCAGAATCATGCATGGAGAGAATAATGCAACGTGTTGAGGAATTTCCTGATTTATTCAACCGCTCGACCGTTTCAATACCCCCAAGCTTGGGCATTCGTATGTCTACAATCAGGATATCAGGGGTTTGGGCCTCCACCATTTCAATGGCTTCGAAACCATTGGCCACTTCACCAATAACATCAAGGTCGGACTCTTCTTCCAACAAAGCACGAATGCCATCTCTTACCAAAGAATGATCGTCCGCTAGTACAATGCTAATGGTATTCTGAGCTACCGAATTCTGCATGCCACAAAAATAAATGAATAATTGAAATGTAAAGGCGTGCTAAAAGCGAAGGGCTGCCTCAAACAATCTTGAAACAACCCTTTCGAAGCAAAGTTTGTATTACTGAACCTGTTTATTGACCGGTATTTGCCGTATTTAGGAATTTTGGTTTGATAATCAACATGGCCCAAGCCCAGTTTTGCGTGCTGGCAGCATCTTCTTCTGTAACACCTTTCAGTTCATACATTCCATCCGTTGGGAACAGATGTGAGTAGCCAATTTTTAGTGCATAACCTTTGAACTTTTGAGTGAATACCAAGTCGATTTCGGTTCCTAGTGAGTTTTCGCCG
>JBCBCH010000584.1:0-1553 GCA_038530835.1 Bacteroidota bacterium
AGGCTTCAGTAACCGTCTCACCGTCTACCATTCCAGCTCCCATGGTAATGTAGTCCCCTTTGGTGGTGTAGCCTTTTTCAATGTGCTTTAAAAAAGCGTCTTTGCGCGACATAAGTGCATTTTGCGTTAAAAATAGGGTAATTTTAAGCAAAACTAAAAACATACTCCTATGCGAAATACGGCTTTGGTCATGCTCTTTTTGGGATTTGTTCTGCCCAATCTGGGGTGGGGACAGACGTATAGTGAAATCATTTTTCACCCCTCGCACGAAGCACGAAAGCAAAATGCTCCTTTCAGTGATGCCGTTCAAGTAGGAAATTTGTACTTCTTGGCAGGACAGGTTGGGATTGACAATGAAACGCGAAAGTTAGTGGAAGGGGGTATTGAAGCGGAAACGCAACAAACCATTGAAAATATCCTGGCCGTGTTGGAACACCACGGCATGACATTGGATAATGTGGTAAAGTGTACCGTGATTTTATCAGATATCAGTGATTTTTCAGCTTTCAATGGGGTATACACACAGTATTTTGTCAAAAAACCGGCAAGGACGACCTATGCCGCCAAAGGACTTGCCATTAATGCCAAAATTGAAATTGAGGTAATTGCTGCAAAGTAAGTCCTGAGGTAAGTTTGGGTTAAAGCCCCGTATCGAACTATCTTTGCGCCATGGCAAATACGGCGATATTGGATTTGGTTGACAAAGGAGTAATGCTGCCTTTGATGGAAGAGTTTTATACTATCCAGGGCGAGGGGTATCACAAAGGTGCTGCGGCATATTTTATTCGTGTTGGAGGCTGTGACGTTGGTTGCCATTGGTGTGACGTGAAGGAAAGTTGGGATGCCGAGCGCCATCCGCCAACACCTATCCATAAAATCGTGGAAAACGCCGATAAATATTCCAAAACCATAGTGGTAACCGGAGGAGAGCCCCTAACTTGGGACATGAACCCCTTAACCACCGCTTTGAAAGAACGCGGGATGCAAACCCATATTGAAACTTCTGGAGCGTATCGGTTGACCGGAACCTGGGATTGGATTTGTCTATCACCAAAAAAGAACAAACTTCCGGTAGGGGACATCCACCAAAAAGCGCATGAACTCAAGGTGATTGTTTACAATCAACATGATTTTACATTCGCTGAAGAGCATGCGGCTCAAGTTGGTGAGGAGTGCAAGCTTTTTTTACAACCAGAATGGTCCGTAAGGGATAAAATGATGCCTAAAATCGTGGATTTTGTTATGGCCAATCCCAAATGGAAAGTTTCCCTGCAAACCCACAAATATTTGAATATTCCTTAGCAATAGGTGTTAGCGAGCACCGTTGCCCTGAATGTCCAGGATACATTCTGGGTCTAAAGAAGGAATAATGGCGCCCATTGCGGAGCGCGTTTCCAGCATTTTCAAAACAGATTGCCCACTAAGTTCGCAAATGGGTCTAGTAATATCATTCTTGCTCCTTACAAGAGCCCTAGTGGTTGGACTTCCGAATTGCAGTGCAGCGCGCATCAAACAGCCTTCTACAATACAATGGTTTGGTGCTTCAGGGTCTT
>JBCBCH010000585.1:0-1548 GCA_038530835.1 Bacteroidota bacterium
TCTGTCCTGCAACTTGCTCCAAAAGGTGGAGCAAGTTGCAGGACAGAGTCCAAACCGTGTTTTCATCCAGAAATTGCGCAACGATTTAGAAGCGGTTGAAGAGCCGCTGAAAAAAGATTTGGCGTCCCATGCGCGAAAAGCGTTGCGATGGGTCGTAGGTGAAAACCATCAATCCGTACAACAGCTAAAGCAATGGATTGACCGATTCATGCAAACCGAACAACCCAAATACAGTTCGCATCTCTACAATGAACAAAATAATAGGGCGACCAATATAGCAGCAATCCCACCGGAATACAATGATACCTCGGAAATGGTCGATGGCAGAATTATTTTAAGGGATAATTTTGACGCCCTATTTGCCAAACATCCAAAAATCTTGGTTTTTGGTGAGGATACGGGGAATATTGGAGACGTAAACCAAGGACTTGAAGGACTGCAAAAAAAGTATGGCCCGTTACGCGTGGCAGATACTGGTATTAGAGAAACAAGTATTATTGGGCAAGGTATTGGTATGGCGCTACGGGGCTTGAGACCAATCGCAGAAATTCAGTACCTCGATTATATCCTTTATGGCCTACAGACCTTGAGTGACGATTTGGCTTCCTTGATGTATCGTACGGTAGGAAAACAAAAAGCACCCTTAATCGTACGTACCCGAGGACACCGTTTGGAAGGAATTTGGCACTCTGGTTCCCCAATGGGTGGCTTGGTGCATTTGCTGAGGGGAATGTATATTTTGGCGCCGCGGGATATGACCCAAGCAGCAGGGTTCTACAACACACTTTTGGAAAGTGATGAGCCTGCGGTGGTCATTGAAAGCCTTAACGGATATCGTCTGAAAGAAAAAATGCCCGTTAACCTTGCTGACTTCAGAACGCCTATTGGTAAAGTAGAAACCATAAAACAAGGGGAAGATATTACCGTATTATCCTATGGTTCCACGCTTCGATTGGTTACACAAGCTGCTGCGGAATTGAATACGGTTGGTATTGATGTTGAGGTGATTGATGCACAATCCTTATTACCTTTTGACATAGACCATGATGTCGTCGAAAGTGTGAAAAAAACCAATCGATTGCTTATTGTTGACGAAGATGTTCCTGGGGGTTGTTCTGCTTATCTTCTCCAAAAAATCATCGAAGAGCAAAATGCCTATCAATTCTTGGATAGCGCACCACAGACCCTAACCGCCAAAAGCCATAGGCCCGCATACGCCTCGGATGGCGACTATTTTTCAAAGCCCAGTGCTGAAGATATCTTTGAAAAAATCTATGCTATTATGCATGAGTCGAATCCTAGCTCCTATCCCAGATTAAGATAATTTTGTTTAAATAATTATGTGTTTTTACGCCTTTTTACTGCTGAAATGGAGTATTGGGCTTAAACATTTTTTAGTACATTGAACAAAACTTAACCAAGTTTGGGTATGTTTCTCGCATTTCCAGAATTTAACATCTACAGTACTCCATTACTTTTTTTAAGCCTTCAGGGGCTTGTTTTTGTTTTCTTGCTCTTCAATGATTTTTTGGAGAAGATAAGCAGAAC
>JBCBCH010000586.1:0-1548 GCA_038530835.1 Bacteroidota bacterium
GGTTGTTCTGATAGTTCCAGTACTGAGGGGGAACCACAAAATCCAGTTACACTTCGGGAAAACATCACAAGCGCAAGTGTCGCCTTTGCCTATCAAGGGAATGTTTTGGACAACTATTTGGCCAATCCCAAACGCGCTGCCGTCAGCGGTTATTTTTGGTTTGAAGAAGACTTGGGGGACGATGTTATTTTCGGTTTGGATATTGAATGGTTGGAAGGGGTTAACAGTCCGGTGCATGTTTCAGGAGGAGATTGGATGGGTCTCGCAGGCTTTACCCGCAAAGGTATTCTTTGGTTTCCGATTGGTTCGCCAGTTAACCGGGATGGTATTCCCACTGACACAGATACTTGGGAAATTCGAGATATTGGGTTTGATTTGTCGCCAAACACCTGGTACCAAATGACCATTATTGTCGATTTTGAACTTCGCGAATTCGTTTCGGTTACCCTGGAAGGCCCAAATCTGAGTACCACTGTTGATATTTCAGGTTTTGCTTTGGAATACCCCAACTATGCTTCTTTTGATGAACCTTCATTGACCTTCTACACGTTTGCCCTGCGTGGTAAAGAATTCGCACCTACCCCTTTGGACAATGCCGTTGTCTACTTTGATGATATTTCAGGCGCCATAGAAATTGATGGTGAATGGACCACGGTTTTCGCTAATGGCTTTGAAGAGCAATCCCAAATCCAAGATATTCCGGTACAATTACCAGTCTCACCGATGGCTGATATCCAAGAGAATTTTTGGTATTTCGAAAACGAAAATGCCCTCATCGACATCCAAGAAGAAAACGTGCGAAGCGGCAGCAAAGCCATACGTTGCAATGCCGACCTTACCCTTTAGCAAAAGCAAAAAGTTGAACTATCTTTAAGGAGCATAAACTCCTAAGAAGCATGTTGAACGAACACTTGGATTTTTCCGAAGCTGAATACAAGGCACTTTTGGACAAGAGCACCGAGATGGTTTTAAGACAATTCCAAACGGTGCAAAATCAAAAAGGCTATCATGACCACCCACAAGCCGAAGTGGAACAATGGTTCAATGAAGAACTCCCAGAACAAGGCATGGATGTGCCCACCCTGCTCGATGAGGTGGAAAAGAAAGTATTGCATACCGCAACCGGAAATCTGGGTCCCAACATGTACGCTTACGTGATGTCCGGCGGGAATCAAATCGCCATTATTGCGGAAAAATTGGCACATACCATCAACCAAAACCAAACCAAGTGGCATTTGGCCCCTGCCATGAATGAAATTGAAAAAAGAGTCATTCGCTGGACAGCAGAAATGATGGGCTTTCCCAAGGATTCAGGAGGGGTGCTGGTGAGCGGAGGTTCGGCAGCCAACCTCACAGGGCTTACGGTGGCTCGTAATATTTTCTTTGAAAAAGAAGGCATTCGAAAAACGGGGCTTTTCAATAGAAAGCCTTTTGTGGTATACGCTTCGGAAGAAGTACACAGCTGCATGGACAAAAGCGTTGAGCTTTTGGGTATAGGTTCGAATCATTTGCGAAAAATCAAAACCAACGACGCGTTTCAAATAGATA
>JBCBCH010000587.1:0-1537 GCA_038530835.1 Bacteroidota bacterium
AGAAGGATGGCCTCCCAAATGATGCCATAAAGGGCATTATACCTGATGACGATGGGTATCTCTGGTTAAGCACGGGAACGGTGTCGTGCGCTATCAGCACGAAAACAATGAAATAGTATCCTATTACGCCAATGACGGATTGCAAGGCAATGAATTCAATGCTGCTGCCTTTTATAAAACATCAGCCGGGGAGTTGCTTTTTGGGGGTAGCAACGGGTTCAATATTTTCAAACCAGAGGAAGTCGTAAAGCGGACGGATGTCCCGGAAGTGTTGATTACCAACCTGCGTATTTTCAACAAGAACGTTTTGCCCAATGACGAATTCGGGGTGCTAACGCAAGACATTAGCCAAACGGACACCTTAGTGCTGGATTATCACCAAGATGTTGTGGACTTTGAGTTTCATGCTTTGACCTATAGGCATCCAGAGAAAGTACAGTTTGCCTATTTCCTCGAAGGTTTTGAAACAGAGTGGAACTATGTTGGAAAAGACCAACACGCCACCTATACCAACCTGAATCCCGGAGATTACACGCTGCGCATCAAATCCACAAATTCTGATGGGGTTTGGGGAGACAATGAGGTCAATTTGGTTTTGACCATCACACCACCCTTTTGGAAAACGTGGTGGTTTAGGGCCGTGATAGGTTTTCTGGCCGTTTTCACTTTCTTCATCATATATCAATTACGCATTCGAAGATTGAAAAACACCCAGGTAAAACTGGAAAACGAAATCAACCAACGTACCCAAGAACTCCAACTGAAGCACAAAAAGCTCATGGATGCCGCTGACCAGTTATCGCTTAAAAATGAAGAGATACAACGCTTTGCGTTTTCGGTCTCCCACGATTTAAAAAGTCCTTTGAACAGCATCAAAGGAATTGCAAGTCTCATTCCCATGGAGTTGGATATGGAAAAACACCCTGAGATTCAGGAGTATGTCGGCTATATGAATGAAACCTGTGATGTGATGAACAATCTTATCATGGATATTACAAAAATTGCCAAGTTGGGCAAGATTGAAAACCGATTGGAACTGCTGGATATGAATGAAATTTTGGAGATAGCAAGAAGTCTGGTTCAGGGACGAGTAACACAAACGAATACCAAATTGTACATCGACAAGAATCTTCCGAAAGTTTACGGTGACAGAAATAGGATGATTCAGATATTCGAAAACCTGTTGGACAATGCCATCAAATACATGGGCGACCAAAAATCCCCAGTGATTCGCATCGAAGCATCTTCCAATCAAGATGGTGAAAAACAATTTAGGGTAATTGACAATGGCGCTGGTCTTAATCAAAAAGAGCTCGAAAAGCTGTTTACGCCTTTTGAGCGTTTTGATGGAACAACGGAAGGTTCTGGATTGGGCCTCTATATGGTACGAAAGATTATTGAAGCCCATGAAGGCAGCATTACTGCAAAATCTGATGGAAAAGGTCTCGGAGCGACATTTATAGTAACCTTACCATGCTTAGCACAACACAAAGCCCCAAAAAAACAATTGGACATCACCAACCAGAGCAATAAAACC
>JBCBCH010000588.1:0-1519 GCA_038530835.1 Bacteroidota bacterium
TTTTTCTTCCAATTGGAATTCAGGTGTTTCGGCATTACTGGTTTTCTGCGGTTGCTTGGCGAACTTCAATACTACCTTTTGGTGTTCAACTTGATTGTAAAAAGCATTTTTTGCCACGGCGAACAAAAACCCCCTCGCTTTTTCAAAAAGCACCTTTTCACAATGGTTCCATAGTTTGATAAAGGCCTCTTGCACCAAATCTTCGGCCTGTTGTAAATCCCCACATTGATAATAAATATAGTTGCGAAGCGGTTCGGCATTCAAATCGAACAACGTATTGAAAACCCCTTTTTCGCAAACGGACTTCTCGCTCTGGTTCATGAAAAGAATTTTTTCCAGTAGGGGTAGGGTGAATTCAAAGTATCCTGTTCTACGTTCAAAACTAAAAAATATTTGGTTATGAGTGTCCCAAAGCAATTTAAGTACATCTTGGTCGGATTGATTGTATTGGCCTTGGCTTCTATAGTGTATAAAACCAAGATGCTATCCAATTCGGCAGACACGTTCCATGCCGATGAGGTGTATCAAGTGACCTATCAATACTTCTTTAAAACGGACACTGCCGGTACCGAGGTCAAGGCGTTTTTGCCCAAGAACAATGCGCGACAGGAAATTGTGGGACAAAAAAGCGTGATGCCCGAAACGGTTTTGTTTTCAACCCTTGCCGAGGGGCCTAATATTCGAGGAAGATGGTCCACCGATTCAAAAAACACCTATGAAAGCATCAGTTATTCCTTTCTATTTCGCGGGAAAGGACAAATATTTGGGCTAACCGAGCAATTTAGGCCCATTCCAAAGGGAATGGAACCCTATCTGGAATCCACCGATAATATTCAAGCAAACGCTGAGCCCATTGCCCAATTGGCAAGGGATTTGACGACAAGGACCAAATCGGATAAAGGGATATTACAAGCCTTGTTCGAGTATGTATACAAAATTCCTTCCGCACCAATTGTAACCTTAACGGATGCTTTGGGGGCCCTAGAACGGGGTCAAGCTTCTTGCAACGGGAAAAGTAGGTTGTTGGTAGCCTTGGCCCGAAATCTTGGATATCCCGCCAGGATAAAAGGGGGTATCATTTTAAAAGAATCCAACAAACGCACTTCCCATGCTTGGGTGGAGGTTTTTATCAACGGTTTTTGGGTGCCTTTCGATGCTTTGAATGGCCATTTTGCGTATTTACCGGCCAATTACATGGAATTGTATGAAGGCGATGCGTTTTTGGTTACCCATACACCAGGTATTCAGTTTGACTATTCTTATGAAATCCAGAAACAGGAATCCATCTCCTGGTTGAATGAGCAGACCAACCATTCCGAAAAGATTACGGCCTTTTCCCTTTGGCGGTTGGTTAAAGGAAAAATCATAGTAAAAAAGAATCTTTTTCTACTGTTGATGCTCCCCCTCGGAGGACTTATAGTGGCCTTGTTGAGGAATGTTGTGGGTATCCGTACGTTTGGTGTTTTTTTACCAGTATTGATTGCTTTCTCGCTATTGGAAACAGGGTTTGTTACTGGAA
>JBCBCH010000589.1:0-1510 GCA_038530835.1 Bacteroidota bacterium
TTGGTTCAAGGCAACTTGATGAAAACGCATACGCTCAGGGTCGACCTCAACGTATGCGTTTTCATCAAGTTGCCTTGAACCAAGTGGTGCAAGCCGTTCAGAGTGCTAATCAAGATATGGGTGCCCGAACGTTGGAAATCAATCGAGCCGAGTACTTTGTTCGTGGTTTAGGGCAAGTTGAAACCCTAAAAGACCTTGAGAATGCTATAGTTTCTTCTAACGAGTTCACCCCGATTTTTGTGAAAGATGTGGCGCGGGTGAGCTTGGGTCCAGCGGAAAGAAGGGGAATTTTGGACAAAGGTGGTGCAGAAGTAGTTGGAGGTGTAGTCTCTGCCGAATATGGTGAAAATACCTTGGCCGTTACGAAAAGATTGCAGGAAAGTATCAAACGACTCGCAGAAGGCCTGCCCCAAAAAACACTTTCCGATGGAACCATATCCAAATTGACTTTGGTGCCTTTTTACGACCGCTCTGTTTTGATTGAAGAAACCTTGCAAACCCTTGGCGACGCATTGTTCTTTGAGACGCTCATTGCCATTTTCGTGGTTTTTTTCATGATGCGCAATCTGAAACTTTCTTTTTTGGTGTCAGCTTTAGTGCCCTTGGCGATTCTCTTCGCTTTTATCGCCATGCGTATCTTCGATATTGAAGCTAATATTGTCGCTTTGGCCGGTATTGCTATCGCAATAGGTACCGTGGTGGACATGGGCATCATTTTGGCAGAGAATATTTCCAGGTATTTGGATGAAAACCCTACTGGGAATAAAAAGGAGTTAGTCATTCAAGCCACACAGGAAGTCTCAGGAGCTATTGCCACCGCAGGTTTGACCACCGTAGTCAGCTTTTTACCCGTGTTTACACTAACCGAAGTCGAGGGGCAATTGTTCCGACCGTTGGCCTTCACCAAGACTTTTGTGCTATTGGCAGCAATAGGTCTTTCCATTGTACTTATCCCAGCATTCCATTTACTTTTCGTAAAACCAAAACAAAGCCAGAACAATGTTCCAGTAGCAGGGGTACTAACCCTTCTTCTAGGTGTTTTGACCTTGGTTTTTGGATTCGTTTTGGGGTGGGCGTTAATTCTCTATGCATTGATGGAGTTTTTCCTGTTTTGGAACAAACCAGAGGTATCCTCCGTCAAAAAAATTCGACGTTGGACTTCTTTAGTCATTTTATTTGGAGTCCTGACCTGGTATTGGAGACCCTTAGGTATCGGATATGGCTGGATATCCAACGGATTTATGGTATTTCTTTTGGCCTCTTTCATCCTTGGGGGCTTATATCTTTTTTACAAATCTTACGAACGCCTCTTGCGCTGGGTTTTGGACAATAAGGGAATTGCCATTAGTATCCCCTCACTTTTAGTGTTGGCAGGCTTGTTCATTTTTATCAATACCGAAAGAGAATTTATGCCTTCGTTGGAAGAAGGAGATTACTTATATGCTGGCGGTGCTTTTGAAACGGTAGCTCAGAACAGTTCCACAAATGACCAGGTCGCGAACATTGCCAG
>JBCBCH010000590.1:0-1509 GCA_038530835.1 Bacteroidota bacterium
GTTGAATTTGGTTGGATTCCAGTTTGGAATATTCGAACAACTGCGCTACCAATTTGGACAATCTTTCGCTACTGCGGGTAATGGTGTTCAAGTATTCCTTTCGTTCTTCCGGCGAAAGCTCGCCATCTTTCATATGCAAGGTTTCAATATACCCTTGAATGATGGAAAGCGGCGTGCGTAGGTCATGCGAAATGTTCGCAATCAATTCCTGACGCAATTGCTCAACGGACTTTAATTTCTCTATATCCGATAAAATGGTATCCGCCATATGGTTATAAGTGGTCGCCACATTGGATAAATCTGTCTTTTCGGCATTCTCGATACGATACTGTAAATCCCCCTCTTGAAAGCGTTTGGCAGCGTAAATAATCTTGCGCAAACTTCGGGTGAGGTACATGATGGCCAAAACCCCAAGTAAGGTGGCAAATACCAAGGTCAGCAAAGAGCCGCCCAAGCCCAATCGCATAAAATAACTGTTGAACAAATCGCTTCGAGTAGCAATGAAATCCTCACCAGCCAGAATGATGTACACATACCCTTGGTGGCCATTGGCATTAAAATGCGCCGCAGAGAAAATCGTTTTTTTATCTAGGTTTTTGGGGTCGCTCCCCAAGGTATAATTAGCGCCTTGTTCTGCAATGAATTTTTTAACTGGCGCTAAATCCACCTGTTTTTTCTTCGTCTCGGGAGCATCATGGTCCAGTACCACGGAGTATTGCACAAAACCGGCCTCATCCAACAAATACACTTCAATCGCCCGGTTTACGGCCATCATATCGTGCATAATGTCCCCAAAGAGGGCTTTGTTCACGGCTCCCGTGGAGTCAAAAGGTTGGGTGTTTGCGAATTTCTCATCAATCAAGTCTTGGGCAAGATTCGCATGTAGCCGTTGCGTAGTCTCGTAGAAATAGGTGTTGGAAACGTAAATGGAATTGATGGTATAGGCAATGCCCGCCAACAACAAAATAGCCAAAAACGAAAGGACCAATTTGCGGATAAAGCGTGCGGAAAGGATATGGTTTTTCATGGGTTTGGTTTAGGTTTTGACCAGTTCTTCGTTGAATTTATACCCAACGCCCCAAGTCGTCAAAATAAATTTGGGATGACTCATATCGGGTTCAATTTTGGAACGCAAGCGGTTAATGTGCGAGTTCACTGTATGCTCGTAACCTTTAAAATCATACCCCCAAATCATATTCAATAATTGGGTACGGTCATAACTTTTTCCGGGATTTGAGGAAAGCAAGGTCAACAATTCGAACTCTTTGGGGGAAAGTTCTATTTTTTGCCCATCCAAAACCACTTTTCGCATTTCCACATCAATGGAGAGCGCATCAAATTGCATCAAACGGTGTTGGTTGTCATCCACGGGTTGGGCATCGTCCATCTTTTGTCGTCTGAAAATGGCTTTAACGCGCGCAATAAATTCCCGAACACTGAAAGGTTTGGTCAAGTAATCATCCGCACCAACTTCCAACCCCAAAACCTTGTCGATTTCTTCTGATTTGG
>JBCBCH010000591.1:0-1507 GCA_038530835.1 Bacteroidota bacterium
ATAACACTTTAGAACCCGCAGTATTTGGTATTCCCGTAATCATTGGACCCCAATACAAAGGATTCAATGAAGCGGAAACTTTAGTGCAAGCGAAAGGCGTCCTAAGCATAGCTTCCAAAAAAGAACTCGAAGAAGTCCTTTCTGAACTTCTTAAAAATGCTGATTCGCGAAAGAAAACTGGTGAAATCAATGCTCGTTTGATTCAAAGTTCTCAGGGCGCCACGGATGAAGTTGTCCGCTATGTAAAAACAATCCTTTAGTTTTTAGTAGCTTTAAGCACAACCTAACTAGCAACATGTCAAAAAAGATATTTTGGATTTCCCTGATTGCGGCACTCGCAGGCTTTTTGTTCGGTTTTGATACCGTAGTCATTTCCGGAGCGGATAAAAAACTGCAAGCACTATGGCAATCTTCAGATGCGTTCCATGGGATTGTTGTGATGGGTATGGCCCTTTGGGGAACGGTTATTGGAGCCATTTTCGGTGCAATTCCGACGGATAAATTGGGGCGAAAAAAGACTCTGATATGGATTGGAGTTTTGTATTCCATTTCAGCCTTGGGTTCGGCCATGGTCAATGACCCTTACAGTTTTGCTGTTTTTCGATTTTTAGGTGGATTAGGGGTTGGTGCTTCAACTATTGCCGCCCCGGCTTATATTTCAGAAATCGCTCCTGCCAAAAATAGAGGTCGACTGGTTGGCATGTACCAATTCAATATTGTTTTCGGTATTCTGATTGCCTACTTTTCAAATTATCTATTAAGTGGTTTAGGTGAAAACGACTGGCGTTTTATGCTCGGAGCGGAAGCCATTCCTGCTATCATTTATACCGTGGCAGTGCTTTCGGTACCAAAAAGTCCAAGATGGCTGATGACCCAAAATCGAAAAGTTGAAGCGGAAAAAGTAATCAACGACCTAAGTTTGGATTTGGATATCGCTGAATTGGAAAAAGCCAATCAAGACCAAGCCAACGGAAAAAGCCATGAAAACATCTTCATGAAAAAATACCGTACACCGCTTTTACTTGCCTTTTTGATTGCTTTTTTCAATCAATGGTCGGGCATAAACGCTTTTTTATATTATGCCCCTAGAATTTTTGAACTCGCCGGGCTTGGAGAAAGTACAGCTTTGCTGAGCAGTATTGGTATTGGGGTCACCAATCTCGTTTTTACCTTGATTGGCATCTATTTAATTGACCGTTTGGGCAGAAAAAAATTGATGTACTTCGGTTCTGTCGGATACATTATTTCATTGGTATTGGTCGCACTTGCATTTTTCAATGAATGGACCAGTATTTCCGTCCCTATTTTCCTTTTCCTGTTTATCGCCTCACATGCCATTGGACAGGGAGCGGTAATCTGGGTATTCATCGCGGAAGTTTTTCCAAATCACCTCCGTGGTGCTGGGCAGGCTTTTGGTTGCTCAACCCATTGGGTTTTGGCCGCAATAATCCCATCGATGGTTCCTTTGCTTTTTAGTGTGGTGGGACCCGGAGTAGTATTTGGCTTT
>JBCBCH010000592.1:0-1497 GCA_038530835.1 Bacteroidota bacterium
GCATTAAACTGAAACTGGGGATTAAGCTAAAATTGTATTTTTCAATCAAGAAATGTTCCCCATCATGCAACGCGGTTCATTGGAGAGGTTCTTCCCCTTTTGGAGCCTACTGAAATAGGTGATTCGGATGCATTGCATACATTTATCCACCATAATTGCTTCCAAATTGCGAAAGCCCTGGGCGAACATGCCAAAAATAAAAGCCACTCGGTTTTTGTAACTGGTGGAGGGGCCTATAACGGGTTCTTTATGGATACCCTTCGGGAATATCTCGGAGATGGTTTCTCAGTCAAAATCCCATCCGAGAAATTAATAGGATTTAAGGAGGCAGTGGTGTTCGCACTTATGGGTGCTTTGCGCCTAAAAAACAAAATCAATGTGTTAAGTGCGGTCACGGGGGCTTCTAAAGATTCCAGCAGTGGGGTCATTTTTAATCCCTCCAATTAGGTTTGAGGAACGATAACCCTCTTCTTCCGTCGGGTTAAAAGAATAAGCACTACCGAGAGAAATCCGCAGATGGAAAGGCCTACAAAAAGCGGTAGTGCCGTTTCATCCAAAAAAGAACCTATCCATGAGGCGATAGGCACTGAAATCATGGTCGATACAAAACCATTGATGGCTGCCCCGATGCCGGCCATATGACCGATGGGCTCCATAGCAATGGAACGGAAGTTGCCCCACATGAAACCCAAACAGAAAAACTGAAAGAACAAAAAGACCACCAAAATGGTCACATTGGGATTGGGCGTACCCCAAAACAATGCAACGTAAGTCAGGGCGATACAACTGAATGCAGCGGTTGCGGCCAATGACAAATTGCGCATACCGAAACGAAGTACCATGGTACCATTGGTAAAGGTGGAAGTTCCTATGGAAAGGGCCAAGGCGGCAAAGAGATAGGGAAACGCCTCTCGCATACCATATTGGTCTTCAAAAATGTGTTGGGCCGAGCTCAGATATACCAAAAACGCTCCGGTAACCAAACCGGAAACAAAAGTAAACGCCACAGTTTCGGGATGCCGCAGCATTTCTTTGGTGCCGTGCGCGAAACTTTTTACCGAAAATTTGATTTTATACTCGGGTTTCAACGTTTCTTCTTGACGTTTCCAAAACCATATCCATAAAATGAGTCCCAAAAAAAGATGGACGTAAAAAATAGCCTGCCAGTTGAAATTGTCCAAAATCACTTTTCCGATAGCGGGCGCTACCACGGGAACGAGTATGAAAAAAGCTGTTACAAAAGACATTACTCTGGCCATATAATCGCCCTTATACGAATCGCGAATGATAGCAATGGCAATGGTTCTATGGGAGGATAGACCAATACCCTGTAAAATTCGTCCTATGACCATCACTTCCAAATTGGGAGCCAACAAACAGATAGCACTGGCAATACCGAACACCACAAATCCTGCATATACCATAGGTTTGCGCCCATATTGGTCAGAAAGCGGACCAAAAAACAATTGTCCGAAACCCAGTCCCAGGAAAATCATA
>JBCBCH010000593.1:0-1495 GCA_038530835.1 Bacteroidota bacterium
TATGAATCCGGATGAAGGCCTCACCAAGGATGTTCTCTATGTTTTTCAAGGTCATCAAAACCATATGTTTTTGACCAAATCATACATTTGAATCTGCTGAATTAGTAGCGTCAATGCTAGGGGTTCCACTACAAATAAAATGAACTTTCTTGCTGTTATTCCATTTGGAAAGTAAACATCAAAATTTAGAAGGTAGGAAAGGTGGTCAGGGCTTTCTTCTGGGTTTATCGGTTTGCTGCACCAATTGGTCGTCTTCCCAAAGGCCACTTGCAACAACATCCCCTCCTTTGCCGTAAAACACGCCTTCTCCAAAACGCTCATCTTCTTTCCAGTGTCCCACATACTTTTCGCCATTGGGCCAATAATAGGTTCCTTCGCCTTCACGTTTGTCATTCACGTAAGCTCCCTCGTAGGATTGCCCATCAGGCCAATAAAAGGTGCCTTGGCCATGGCGCTGGTTGTTCTTCCACTGCCCTTCATAACGACTACCAGTACTCAAAAGGGCTACCCCAATTCCGCTAGCCTTTTTGTTTTTGACCTCTCCCACATAATGCACCAAACTTCCTTTGCTAGTGGTGAAAGTCAAGTATTGGCCATTTGCTTTTTTACGAAGTTGTTTTTGGAGTCTGGAGACTTGTGCCCGCATTTTTTCCAAAGCAAAGCCCAAAGAATCCATTTTGTTGATATCCAGTTCGCTTAATTTCAAAGTTGGCGCTATGGTAGTATCCACCTCAGCAATCTGATTGGAATCATTTGCTCGTGGTCTTGAATTCAACTCCAGAAAAGCCTTTGCAAAAGCCATTCGAAGTTCCAAAGCAGCACCATCGCTTTCCGTTTCCGGGATGACACTTTCTTGGTACGAACGAATAGCATTATTATAATCTCCGCGAATTACCAAAGAATCCCCTTCCAAAAGGGCCTCATGCAGGGCCAAACGAGATGCGAGCTTTTGGGTAGCTACTTTTTCCGCTGTCATTTGGTCCTTTAATCCTTTGGATACATTTATTCAAAAAAGTTTAATGTGAGCTTGGGTGGGGTGTTACGAATCAATTTCAATACGGATGAAGATTCAGAAGACCGTAGTGTAGTGCCTGAATGGCGGATTTGGCACCAATATCAATTCGCCATGCCCTTGGGGAGTACCATGTTCTATCATAGAATTCGAATCGAGCACCGCTGGACGCAAGGTTTTGCTGAAAACAGCGAATATATTTTTCGTAACCGTTGGCGTTACATGCTAAGAGCAAAGGTTCCTTTGAACAATTACAAGTTTGAACCAGGAACGTTTTATGTATCCCCAGAGGCTGAACTCATTATGCAAAGTGGGAAGCCTGTGGTGGCCAGCCCCATGGAAGATTTGCGTTTGACTACGACTTTGGGGTACATTATCAACCCCCGATTAACCGTTGCAGCGGGCATGATGTATTCCACCGGACAATCATTGGATAATGGCGGAATTTACAAGCAAAATTGGACCATGCGGTTCCATATGTAC
>JBCBCH010000594.1:0-1475 GCA_038530835.1 Bacteroidota bacterium
GTTTCTTTTGGGGTTGGTTCGGCATCTGGGTCAATCCAGATTTCACCTTCTGCTTCCTTAGGACTAGCCGGTGTGGTTCCCACCAAGGTGAGGACATAACTCGCCACTTGAGCCATTTCAGCTGGCTTCAAGCTTTGCTTCCAAGCCACCATTCCTTTTCCATCACGTCCTCCTTCAGAAATCGTATTGAAAACGTTTTTGATACCTCCACCCAAAATCCAATAATCATCGGTGAGGTTGGGACCGATACCTCCACCCCCATCGGCCATATGACAGGCCACGCAGTTGGTATTGAAAATTTTCTCTCCAGCAGTCAAATCAGATGCATCCGCCAAAAAGACAACGGTATTGACATCCACAAGGTCTTTGGCTGTTTTCTTGTATTCTTCTATCGCCAAACGGGCTGCGGCAACTTCTTGCTCATACTCCAAGGCTTGGTCATAATCTCCTGCGATATGGAAACGCACCAAATACACCACTCCGAAGAAAATCGTCACGTAAAACATATAAACCCACCAAGGCGGCAGCACATTGTCCAACTCCCTGATACCATCATAATTGTGGTCCATGATGATTTCGCCTTCCTGTTCGATATCCTTGCTTCGGGTGAGGCGCTCATATAAATTACTGGCCCATCTCCATTCGGTCTTTTTGTTTTTGGCTAGCAGGTAGCGTTCTTTGGCCTCTTCGGAAAGGGTTTGGAACATTACGTTCTCGATAGATCTCAGAATCAGTTCAATGGCGATGAGAATCAGCAGCACCAACAACATGAAGAATTGGGTAATGGGATAGGCAATGATGGCAGGCTTGTCGCCTGAATCAATGAAATATTCCATTAAACCGAAAACCAGAAAAAATAGCAGGGGGATTCGAATCCACCAAGGTGTTTTGGTACTCATAGTATTACTTTTTGTTTTCGTAATGATGTTCTAGCGGCAACTCTTCCATTTCTTTGATGTGCTCTTTGGAGGCGGTAAAGACCCACCAAAAAAGCAGCACAAAAAACACGAAAAATATCATCAGGGAAATCATGGGATAATTGGCAATTCCCTCGATGCTTTCCATATGGTTTTTGATATACTTTAGCATGATTACTTGTTTTGTGAAATGAGTTCGTCGTTTTCTTTTATTTTGATATCCGTACCCAGCCTCTGGAGATAGGCAATGAGTGCCACGATTTCACGGTCTTTCATTTCCACAAAATCTTCTCCATTTTCTTGCGCATACTTTTTATCCGCCTCATAGCTCTTGGCAAATTCAGGATCACTGTAAAGGTTTTTTTCAATTTGCTCGGCTTGTGCGTTCATGGATGCTTGTGCCCCCTCGATATCCGATTCAGTATAGGGCACGCCCAGCTGTACCATCGCTTTCATTTTGGATTCGACACCGCTACGGTCATGCACAGAGGTTACCAGCCATTGGTAGGCTGGCATGATTGATCCTGCGGATGTACTTTGCGGGTCGTACATGTGGTT
>JBCBCH010000595.1:0-1449 GCA_038530835.1 Bacteroidota bacterium
TTCCTCGGGAAAAATGAGCTACGTACAAAACGAACCATTGCGACAAGCAATTTTCAACTATTACCGTAATGCCAAGGAAACGTATACTGACCAAGCCACGAAATTGATTACAGACGAGTTTATCACTCCATTGATTGTGGAGAATTTATACCTTAATCAGGAAGGCTTCGCCATGTTGGATATGGATGTTTCCCACTATTCCGATATTGAATCCATCAATTTTGAAAAACTTACCCAAAATCGTGATTTTTGGAGGATGGTCATACTCAAATTTGGGGGGAATCGCGAACAAATACTTCGCTGGGAAATCATTAAAAAAAGAGCGGAAAAGTTGAAACAGGAAATTGACACCGAACTGGAAAGGTTACAATGAGCAAGTTTTTTCGAAGATATCGAAAACGGGGTCATAAACTTCTTGCCCATATTTAAAACAAGCTAAAGTAAAAAGATGGATTTCACAGGTAAAAATGTTTTGATAACGGGAGCCTCAAGAGGTATCGGAAAAGCCACCGCCTTGGCCTTCGCAGAAAAAGGGGCTCGTGTAGGTTTAAACTTTAGAATGAACATTCAGGAGGCTGAAAAAACGCTGACAGCGTTACCTGGCAAGGGACACCAATTGTTTCAAAAAGACCTCAGCAAAGCTGATAATTGCAAAGCGTTGGTGGATGAATTCCTATCTGTGTATGGTACGTTGGACATCTTGGTCAACAATGCTGGAATTTCCATTTTCCATGAAATCGATTCGGTGGACTTTGAAAGCTGGACCCAAGCTTGGGAAGCTACCTTTCAAACCAACTTGTTTGCCGTAGCCAACATGAGTTTTTGGGCGGCCAAAACCATGATGCAAAAGGGTGGTGGACGTATCGTAAACGTTTCCTCAAGAGGTGCATTCAGGGGTGAACCCACCAAACCCGCTTATGGCGCTAGCAAGGCGGCATTGAATGCCATGAGTCAGTCCTTGGCGAAAAAACTAGCACCGCATGGAATTTATGTAGGGGTGGTCGCACCCGGTTTCACGGAAACCGAAATGGCCGCCAAAACCCTGACTCCAGTGGAACGGGAGAACCTCCTTCGTGAATCACCCTTTCAACGCATGGCACAACCCAAAGAAGTGGCCCACGCCATCTTGTTTTTGGCTTCAGAAGGTGCCGAATATTCCTCAGGAACCATCATCGATGTGAATGGGGCTTCGTATCTTCGGAGTTGATGAAAGCCGCAACAGTATCTCAGCTCAAAAAAGAACTTCAATATCGGAATCCGGAGGAACTGCTGGAACTTTGTCTTCGCCTTTCCAAATTCAAAAAGGAAAACAAAGAGTTGTTGACCTACCTGCTGTTTGAAGCTCATAACGAAGAGGGATACATACGGACCGTACAGGAGGAATTGGACGAAATGTTTTCCGAAATCAACACAAACAGTTATTTCTACATTAAAAAAAGTGTTCGGAAA
>JBCBCH010000596.1:0-1446 GCA_038530835.1 Bacteroidota bacterium
ATATTGTGGCTAATCCACAATATTAAGCCAGCTGCCGAGATTGTTGTGCAGTTCATCGAAGAATACGAAACCGCGCTTCAAAAAACCCAAAGTTTAACGTAGCCATCTAACACCTTTCGTTACATTTGGGGCGATATGGTAAAGCGACTCTCAATCCTCATCTTATTTCTAGTTTCTTTGGCAGGCCATAGTCAAATTGAACGTGACAAAGCCCTTCATTTTTTGGGTGGCCATTTATATGGTTTGGCTGGTGCTGGGATTGCCAAACAAATATCCGATGGTGATAGAGCATGGACCTTTGTTGGTGCTGTTGCTGGGAGTGCTCTGATTGGTGTCGCAAAGGAAGCCGTGGATGCTGGACAGCGGCCGAATGGTTGGGATAACGAAGACTTACTAGCAACCGTACTAGGTGGTATTTCCGTGGGTCTTATGATTGAGATTTTCACCAAGAAAAGGGACCGATACGATAGAGCCAAGTTAAGCAGTGTACAGACTGAACTGTTTGGTTTGAATCCCATACCAGATATTACATTTGAAAATGGAGAGCTCCCTAATTTGAACGCTTTGGGCTTCACTACTTCACAAACACTGCAAACGCAGCACTTGCTTACACGCTAGAGGAGTCCGCGCGCTTTGATTTCCAAATATTTGTTGATGGTATTGACGGTCAAGTCTTCCGGCTTGGTCAAAATGGTTTGAATACCGTAGCGATTCAATTCGTTTACAATCAACTTCTTTTCATAGATGAACTTTTCGGCTATCGTTTGTTCGAATACCTGAAGTGTGTTTTTGGGATGGGTTTCGGCAAAATGGTTGAGTTCGGTGTTTTCAAAAAAGATGACGACCAGTAAATGCTGTTTGGCGAGTGCTTGAAGGTAGCCTAATTGGCGGTGCAAAGCATCCAGCGTTTCAAAATTGGTATACAACAACAGCAAACTCCTTTGGTTGATGTTCCTTTTGATATCGATGTACAAGCGGCTGAAGTCACTTTCCACAAAGTTGGTTTCCAAATTATAGAGCGTTTCCAAAATCAAACTCATTTGAGAGTTTCTGCGCTCGGCGACCACCCGATTCTCTACCTTATTGCTAAAAGCTAACATCCCCGCTTTGTCTTGCTTTTTGATGGCAATATTGCTGATGACCAAGGTGGCATTAATAGCATAATCCAACAAACTGAGTGCGTCAAAAGGCATTTTCATGACCCTTCCCTTGTCTATGATGGAGTATATGGGTTGGGATTTTTCATCTTGGTATTGGTTGACCATCAGATGGTTTTTCTTCGCTGTAGCTTTCCAGTTGATGTTCCGAATATCATCCCCTTGCACATATTCCTTTATTTGTTCGAATTCCATGGTATGGCCAATGCGCCTGATTTTCTTCAATCCATATTGGTGCAACCGATTCGTGAATGCTATTAGATCATATTTTCGCAACTGTAGAAAAGAG
>JBCBCH010000597.1:0-1441 GCA_038530835.1 Bacteroidota bacterium
CGGGAGGTGGTATACCTTAAATTTTCGGGAAGGTCCTCCTTATATAGCGTGAAATAAAGGTTGCTTTCTTTGGGGAAAACCACCAGGCTGTTCATCGTAGTCACAATCTTTTTAACCTCATAATTTGCCTTAATGTCCCCAAACGTGCTTTGCAAACCAATTCCAGATTCCGACAAATACCTAGGGTCAAATATTTGGATATTCTCCACGGTTTGAATCGAATCTTGACTAGGTGTCAAAGTCAACAGGTGCTTTCCGCCCTTTTCGAATACTTTGATTTTACCAGCGGAACTACCAAATTGAAAAGCTACGGTATCCTTGACTAAAGAATCGTTCACGAAGATGGTTTCAAGGTTATCCACCAAAGTTGTGATTTGAAGTGGACCTACACTCTGCTCCGTTATCAAAAAGGTGGTGTCCTTTTCTTGACAAGCGGATACTAATAAAATGCCCAAAAACGCAAGTAATTTTTTTCTCATAAGCCTATCGAATCACTTTTTTCAATACCCCCAATACGCCCCGAATAAAAGTAGCGCTGGTCAATACTTTAACCACAGGATTCATTCGTGTGCTTTTGCTTCTTGAACGGGTTCGAGTTGTGGTTTTGCGTTCTTCTTTTTCTTTCTCGGCCTCTTTTTCGGCCCTTTCTATTTTTTCGTTCAGGATTTCGTAGGCACTTTCCCTATCGATATCTTCATTGTATTTTTTGATGAGCTTTGAATCAGACAAGGCTTCTTTGAGCTCTTTTTCCGTAAGCACGTCCATGCGACTCATGGGTGCTCTAAGCAAGGTGGCAGCAAGTGGCGTGGGTCTGCCTTTTTCGTCCAAAGCGGATATCAAAGCCTCACCAATTCCCAAGGAAGTAAGTACTTCTTTGGTATCGTAGTATTCGGAATCTGGGTAGTTTTCCGCCGTCAGTTTAATGGCTTTGCGGTCTTTGGCAGTAAATGCACGCAATGCGTGTTGCACTTTTAGTCCCAATTGGGATAGTACCGCATCTGGAACATCCGTAGGGTTCTGGGTAACGAAATATAAGCCAATACCCTTGGAACGAATGAGCTTTACGATGCTTTCAATTTGGTCCAAAAGGGCTTTGGATGCCTCTTTGAAAATCAAGTGCGCTTCGTCAATAAACAAAATGAGTTCGGGTCGGTCGCTATCGCCTTGTTCTGGAAAAGTTCCATAAATTTCGGCCAATAAGCTCAGCATGAAGGTTGAAAATAGTTTAGGTCTATCTTGTATATCAGTTAGCCGAATGATATTGATATAGCCCCGTCCCGTATCATCAATCCTAACCAAATCGTCTACTTCGAATGACTTTTCTCCAAAGAACAAATCAGCGCCTTGCTGCTCCAGCTCTATGATTTTTCGCAGTATGGTACCCGTAGAACTTGTGGAAATACGACCGTATTCCGACTGAAATTCATTTGTGCCTTCGCCC
>JBCBCH010000598.1:0-1440 GCA_038530835.1 Bacteroidota bacterium
CCGTTCCATATTTATCTGCTAGATACAGCAGCAAATGGGCCATCCGCTCTTGCATTCCACAATTCAAATTAAAGATGATTCGAGTGTGTTCATTGATGTTGTTGTCTTCAATGAGCGCCTTTAAAAAGTCTTTGCAAAATCGGGTGTTATGCTCCAAATGGTACAAGACCATATGCTTTTCCAAACAACATAACTCCGTTTCGGTTAAGGTCGTTGCTGATACTCGTGCACCATTTTCAGTGACCAATGCCCTTTTTCCCATGATTTCCCCTTTGCCCAAAAAGCGCAGAATATATTCTTTTCCATTGGGGTCCATCTTACTGAACTTGCAAGCTCCTTTGCGTATGCAAAAAAGCTTGCTAAGGGCTTCATCTTCATTGAATACCACTGTACCCTTGGGCAGCTTTACAAACTCGCATGCCTCCCACAACTTTACCTTGTCTTCAGGGCTTAACGCCTTAAAGTCATTAAGTTGGGTCGCGCCGATGTCCATGAGTTTTTCCATATTTCAAAAGTACTTTACGGCTAATTCCCAAAAACTGATATCTGTCATGTTTTAAGAATACCCCTTGCATCAACTTTGTTCTCAGGTAAGCAAATTGTGTATGGAAAATAGGGTATGTTATCATTGTGGAGATACTTGTGGCCAACATTCCATTCATCATGATGGAAAGGATTTCTGCTGCCATGGTTGCAAAACCGTGTATTCCATTTTTACGGAAAACGGTTTGGAACAGTTTTACGAACTAGAAGCCCGAGCGGGTTCTTCTCCTTTTGAAAATAAGCAGAAATATGAGTTTTTAGACAATCAAGAGATTGTGTCCAAACTTGTATCCTTCAATGAAGATGGCATACAGGTCGTTGAATTGAGTATTCCTACCATTCATTGCAGCTCTTGCATTTGGCTTTTGGAAAACCTCAATCGCCTCCATCCGTCCATTGTCAATTCACAAGTCGATTTTCCGAAAAAGAGAGTTCGGGTTACCTATAACCTCGATGCCTTTTCGCTAAAAACCCTAGTGCTGTTATTGGGTAGTATCGGGTATGAACCGTATATCTCCTTGGAGGACTATGGTAAAAAAGCAAAAACCGTTGACCATTCTTTACTGTATCGTTTGGGCGTGGCGGGTTTTGCTTTTGGAAATGTCATGTTGCTTTCTTTTCCAGAATACTTTGAGGTACAAGAGTTTTGGTTAGATCAGTACAAAGTGGTCTTTCGATGGTTGATGTTTGTCTTTTCACTACCTGTTGTGTTTTATGCAGCGCAGGATTATTACAAATCAGCGCTAAGTGGGCTTCGCTCGAAAATCTTGAATATTGATGTGCCCATCGCTTTGGGGATTACTGTTTTATTTCTAAGAAGTACGGTCGACATCATTGGAGGTTGGGGTTCAGGTTTTTTTGACAGTCTTACGGGATTGGTGTTTTTTCTTTTGCTAG
>JBCBCH010000599.1:0-1437 GCA_038530835.1 Bacteroidota bacterium
GGTCAAACTTTGGTAGTCCTCTTCGGAAATCTGTAGGATCTGTAGCTTCTGGGACCAACCTTCAAATTTGACCCAAAAAGAAACCCACCGCAGTCTTGATTTGATTTCACATGTTGAATCTGCAAAGGGAATCATCAAACCCGTACTATTAGGTACCGTGACCTCATCTGCTGAAATGTTGAATGATGTATTTGCGGAGGCAGCCTGTCACGGTGCCCAGAAAAGGGAATCGCTTTTGGATACTGCTTTGCTTTACTTAAAGACCCCTTATTTGAAAGGCGGTAGAACCCCATTCGGTATTGACGCATCTGGGTTTACCCAAATGGTATATCTCATCAATGGCTACCATTTGGCGCGCGAGGCGGAACAACAGTCCAAACAGGGTCAAGCGTTGAGTTTTATTGAGGAGAGCGAGCCCGGAGATTTGGCTTTTTTCGATGATTCGGAAGGAGTGATAGACCATGTTGGTATCATCCTACAAGACAATCATGTTATCCATTGCCATGGAGAGGTGCGAATTGATAGGATAGACCATACGGGAATTTTCAATAGGGATACAAGAAGGTATTCCCATCAGCTCAGAGTGATTAAAAAAGTGATATAAAAAAAGCCCCAAGTTTGGGGCTTTCTTATTTTCTTCTGAAAAAGCAAATATTACTCTTGCAACAATTGCTTTACTCTCATAAAGTTTTCGTTGTCTCCTAGCGCTCCGTAGATGTTCTTCAACTGGCTCAAAATACTTTGGTTATCAGGGTTGCTCTTTAGAGCGTTCTCCAAAATATCAGCACCTTCCTGAAACAAATCATCTTTCTTTTGCTTCAACTCGTCATATTTGGCGATGTCAGCTCTAGAGCTTCCCAATTCGTTCATCTCGTCAATCAATCCGTTACCTTCGTTCACGTAGGTGGTGGAAAGGTTGAGAATGGCGTTAGTGTAAGCAGGGTCAATCGCTAGGGTTTTCAAATACGCATCACGCGCTTCCATAATATTCCCTTGTTCCATATTGATAACCCCGATGTTATACAACAAATCTGGATTGTCCGGTTCCATTTCAGAAGCTTGGGCCATAAGTTCCTTGAACTTGTCTTTATTGTCCATAGTGTAATACAAGTTGGCCTCACCCAAAACCAAGTTAACATCATTCGGATTTGCACCTCTAGCATCCTTATAGGCGGCGATAGCTCTTTCCGTTTCACCCAAAGATTGGTAAATCAATGCGATATTCTTAACGATTTCTGCTCTTTTCGCCGGTGTTCTTTCCTCAGCGGGATCCTTGTGGGTCCCTGCCTTTACGTACAAGTCACGATTGGTCAAGCTCATTTCTTCAACCTCCCCTGTCTCAACGTTTACGGCAGTATATCGAACACCGGCGAAAAGAGCAGAAATCGTTAAGAATATCGCATTGATTTACCAATCTTTGGGTGAAACGGAAAGAGC
>JBCBCH010000600.1:0-1435 GCA_038530835.1 Bacteroidota bacterium
ACAGCAGCAGCAGCTGGCTCAATACCATATTCTTCTTTTAATATATCAGCTAATTCATTAACTTCTTTTACAGTTAAATTAACTAATTGTTCTGCGAAATCTTTTAAATCTGCCATTTTTCTATCGTTTAATCAAATTTGTAAAATATACTTAGTAAGTGTGCGCGAATTATTTTTCAGAAAGGGTTTTCAAGATACCGGCCAACTTGCCACCTCCGGATTTCAAACCAGAAATAACGTTTTTGGCAGGGGATTGCAACAATCCGATGATATCTCCAATAACTTCTTCTTTGGACTTGATGTTTACCAAGGCCTCCAAATTTTCATCCCCTACATAAATGGCTTCCGCAATGAAAGCCCCTTTCAATAGTGGTCTATCGGATTTCTTTCTAAAGTTTTTGATAAGTTTTGCTGGCGCGTTTCCAGTTTCAGAAAGCATCAAAGAGGTATTGCCCTTCAACACTTCAGGAAGTTCACCAAACTCCTTATCGGAAGCTTCCATTGCTTTGGCAAGCAAGGTATTTTTAACAACAGCCAATTTAATATTGGCCTTGAAACAAGCTCTTCTTAGGTTAGAAGTAGTTGTTGCGTCCAATCCTGAAATATCAGCCAAATAGATATTGGCGTTTTCAGCCAACTGAGCCGTCAAATCTTCTATTACTACTGCTTTTTCTTCTCGTGTCATAGATGTACGTTTTAACTGCCCTAGGCTTAAACTGCTTTAGGATCTAGTGCAACACTTGGGCTCATGGTGGTAGACATGTAAATACTTTTCATGTACACCCCTTTGGCCGCTGCAGGTTTCAATTTGTTCAATGTATCGATAAGTTCTTTTGCATTTCCGGCGATTTTATCCGCGGAAAAAGAAGCTTTTCCGATGGCGGCGTGCACGATTCCGGTCTTGTCAACTTTAAAATCGATTTTACCTCCTTTTACATCTTTCACGGCTTTGGCTACATCCATGGTCACCGTACCGGTTTTTGGATTGGGCATCAAACCCCTTGGTCCCAAGATTCTACCTAGAGGTCCAAGTTTACCCATAACGCTTGGCATGGTGATGATGACATCAACATCAGTCCAACCGCCTTTGATTTTATCCAAATATTCGTCTAGCCCTACGAAGTCAGCGCCTGCTTCTTTTGCTTCGGCTTCCTTGTCTGGGGTCACTAACGCCAAAACCTTTACCTCTTTACCAGTACCGTGGGGCAATGTTACCACACCACGAACCATTTGATTTGCTTTACGCGGGTCAACACCCAAACGCACAGCAAGGTCTACAGAGGCATCAAATTTTACGTTGGTAATTTCTTTTACTAAAGCAGAAGCCTCGTCCAAAGAATAGAGTTTGTTACGGTCTATTTTAGCGTGCGCTTCTTTTTGCTTTTTTGTCAATCTTGCCATTGTAAAGTCTTTACGATGTTAAAAAGGTTTGGGTC
>JBCBCH010000601.1:0-1428 GCA_038530835.1 Bacteroidota bacterium
AAGGGACGATTGCCAATATCGTTTTTGTCATTGACTTTTTTCCATTTAAAGCCGCCATCATCAGAACGGTACAAAGCGTTTTTCTTTGCCTCCACCAAGGCATACACCACATTGGGTTTGTACCGTTCTGATGATGGCGGCTTTAAATGGAAAAAAGTCAATGACAAAAACGATATTGGCAATCGTCCCTTTTACTACTCGGATATTTATTTAGACCCTCAAAACGAGAATCGCGTGTATTCCATTTTCACCTATGTCAACGTTTCTGAAGATGGTGGTAAGAACTTTAAGCAACTCATGCCAGCTTATCAAGCCAATAATGGAGTACATCCTGACCACCATGCCTGGTGGATTCACCCAGAAAACGGTCAATTCATGATTGATGGCAACGATGGCGGTATGAACATTACCAAAGATGGTGGAAAAACGTGGCGCTTTATAGGAAACCTTCCCGTGGCACAGTTTTATCACATCAATATAGACAACGAATACCCGTACAACGTGTATGGCGGAATGCAAGACAACGGTTCATGGAGAGGTCCAGCCTACGTTTGGCGAGACCAAGGCATCCGCAATAGTTACTGGCAAGAAATCGCCTTTGGGGATGGTTTTGATGTAGTTCCTGATTTGGATGACAACCAATTTGGCTATGCCATGAGTCAGCAGGGTTATGTCTCCCGCTATGACTGGAAAACTGGAAACAACTACATCGTACGCCCTACACCCCCAGACAAGGAAACACGCTTGCGTTTCAATTGGAATGCTGGTATTGGCCAAGACCCGTTCAACAACAGCACTGTATATTTTGGGAGCCAATTCGTACACAAAAGCACCAACAAAGGACTCACTTGGACGACCATTTCTCCGGATTTGACCACCAATGACAAAGAGAAACAAAAGCAAAGTGAGAGCGGTGGACTGACTATGGACGCCACCGGTGCCGAGAACCACTGTACGATTTTGGTCATTGAACCTTCAGAGGTAGAGCAAAACATGCTTTGGGTAGGAACTGATGACGGCCGAGTACACATCACCCAAAATGGTGGAGGAACTTGGACAGAAGTCACTCAAAACATTAAGGGATTACCCGCAGGCAGTTGGATTCCGCAAATCAAAGCTTCGAAAAAGAATAAAGGAGAAGCCTTATTGATTGCAAATGATTACAGACGTTTCAATTATACACCCTACGCCTATCGCACTAAGGATTATGGCAAAACATGGACGCGGATTGTAGATGGAAATGACGTAGAAAGTTATACCCTGTCCATCGTAGAAGACCCCGAAAATCCGAATTTGATATTCTTGGGAACCGATGACGGACTGTATCTTTCTTTCAACGCTGGCGGCAACTGGATGAAATGGACCGAAGGGTTCCCGACGGTATCTACCAAGTCATGCTCTCTGGGTTGAATGACCAAATCCTTGGTA
>JBCBCH010000602.1:0-1426 GCA_038530835.1 Bacteroidota bacterium
GTCCCCTTGTTTGTAAAACTGTCCTTTTGCGCCTAAAACTTCTACAATAGTTCCTGAAACATCTGCATATAAGGGGAAGTTTTCCATGGGCTTGCCCTGCTTGAGCATCTCTTCGATTTGCGCGTCGGTAACTTTCCACAAACCCAAAGTGTTTCTCGCTGCATCGTACAATTTCTGATGCGTTTCGCGATACGAAACCGAGGTCAAGAGTTTGTCTTGGGCGCAAAAGGACAGTTTTACAAACAAGGGGACGCTTTGTATCGGGTTGCAGACCTCTCTACCGTATGGGCGGAGTTGGAGGCGCACGAAAATCATTTGGCCAACCTAGCAATAGGACAAAGTGTGGAGTTGCAGACCAGCGCTTTACCAGGAACTCGAATAACCGGTAAAGTTGCTTTAATCGAACCCATACTTCAAACCCATCAACGTATTGCCAAAGTTCGCGTGGTAATACCCAATCGCTATCAATTGAAACCTGGAATGTTCGTGGAAGCCATGGTTAAAGGGAACTCCCAGAACAATGCCATTTTGTTGCCCAAATCTGCGGTGCTTTGGACCGGAAAACGTTCGCTGGTATATAAAAAGGTTTTTACTGACCAAACTGTTTTTGAGGCATTGGAGGTGGAACTTGGACAATCCTATGACAACGAATATGAGATTTTGGATGGACTCAATTTGGGCGATGAAATTGTCACCAATGGAACCTTTACCTTGGATGCAGCGGCCCAGTTGCAAGGCAAACTTTCGATGACATCCTTGCCCAAAACAAAATCTGAACCGCCTAAACCGGATAGGGATTTGTCAAATCCGGTGCCATTGCAAATAGAATCTGATAGCGATATTTCCGCCACATTAAATCACTATTTTGGACTAAAGGATGCCTTGGTCGCCAGTGATTTTAGAATAGCTCAGGAACAAGTAAAAGCGCTCGGCGAAAGTATCAAAACAGAGAAACACATCAACCATACCAAGTTGCCTTCCCTTATCCAAACTTTGGTAGCGGCCAAGGATTTGGAAGGACAACGAAAAGCATTCAAACCCTTTTCCAAAGATTTTTTAGCCTTTGTAAAACAACAGGATGGACTGGAAGAGACACTCTACGTGCAGTACTGCCCCATGGCCGATAACAATCGCGGTGGTTTCTGGTTAAGTCTTCAAGAAGAAATCCGAAACCCTTACTTTGGTGACAAAATGCTGATTTGCGGTAAGGTTACTGAAGTTTTAAAACAGTAGGGTTTATTCTACTTCAAAAGTATGAACTACGGTTTTGGAAGCATTTCCTTGTGCATCACGCGTCAAAACCCGCCAATAATAGGTATTTCCACTTTGCACCGTGATATTATCCAAACGATTTTCTACAAGGTTTTCCAGAAAGATTTCAGGTGGGGAAACGGTTCCGAAATAGATGTCATATTTCAGGATATCA
>JBCBCH010000603.1:0-1419 GCA_038530835.1 Bacteroidota bacterium
ACCAAATCGAAAACGATATGGACATCTGGGAAATCAGTGGAACGGTAAAACCCTACTCCCGTAAAACCCTGCAACGCTATTTGGAGAATGCCCATCTTGATATTTATGAAGTCAAGCAATTACGTTTATGTATTTGTGACCATGATGGTGCCCGAATCGGTTTTATCGATATGTTTGATTTTGACCCCAAGAACCAAAGAGCTGGCTTGGGAATCGTTATTGCAGATGTGGAGCAAAGGGGCAAGGGTTATGGAGAGGAGTCGGTTTCGCTATTTTGTACGTATGCTTTTTCCCATTTGCTGCTCAATCAGATTTATGTCAACGTGCTAAGCCACAATACCGCCAGCCTACAGCTGTTTGCGAAACTGGGTTTTCAAGAAATTGGGATGAAGAAAGAATGGATGCGCACCGAAAAAGGGTTCGCGGATGAAATCATGCTCCAAAAATTAAAATCGGATGTACATTAAGAAAATACTTTGGGCCGTTGCCATTTTAGGGGTGTTGATCTGTGGCGTAATCGTTTACAAAATTTACAGTGCCATATTCGACCCCAATACCCAGTTCAACAATGATGTGGCGTACGTCTTAATTCCTACGGATGCTACCTACGAGATGGTAGAAGAGCAATTGACCCCACTGTTAAAGGATATGGGTTCTTTTCGTTCCGTGGCCGAACGCAAAGGATATATAGGCAATATAAAAGGAGGCAAATATCCCATTCGTGCTGGAATGAACAACAATGAGATTATTAACGCCCTACGCAGTCAAAACACGCCTGTACGAATCTCATTCAATAATCAACAGTCTTTACAGGATTTGGCCGGAAGAATAGGGGAGCAGCTTGAGGCAGATAGTCTTGAATTGCTACAAGCGTTTCAAAATGAGGCCTTTCTTAAAGAAAATGCCTTTGATGAAGACACCCGATTGGGAATGTATTTGCCCAATACATATGAGTTTTTCTGGAATACTTCGGGGAAAGAATTCCGAGATCGGATGTTTAAGGAATACAAGAATTTTTGGACGGAAGCAAGATTGCAAAAAGCCAAAGAACAAGGTTTAAAGCCCAATGAAGTGATTGCGCTGGCAGCGATTGTGCAGAAAGAAACCGTAAAAGTTGACGAACGCCCTCGAGTGGCTGGGGTGTATTTAAACCGTTTGAAGAAAGGGATGCTACTGCAAGCAGACCCAACCGTCATCTTCGCCATCAAAAAAGAAACTGGAAATTACGATACCATTATAAAGCGCGTATTGTATCGTGATTTGGAAATTGATTCCCCTTACAATACTTATAAATATACTGGAATACCGCCTGGGCCAATTACCATGCCCGACATCTCCTCAATTGAAGCCGTACTCAATCCTGAAAAGCACAGATATTTGTTTTTTGTGGCCAATGTTTCAGACTTTGGATATCATTTA
>JBCBCH010000604.1:0-1401 GCA_038530835.1 Bacteroidota bacterium
GACTCCTTGTTTATCATCAAAACAGGTTTCCAAACTTTGGTAGCCCAATAAAAAACAAGGAGTCCCTCAAACGACTCTTTGGTTTCGGAATTAACATCACGCTATCCTCACTGCTAAATCAAATTGTTGGAAAATTTTCGTGGCTTATTATAGGAAAGAGCTTTAGTACAGCCGATTTGGGGTATTACAATAGGGGAATTCAATTTCCAGATACGGCTATTGGCACTTTGGGAATGGTACTGGATACAGTATTACTACCAAACCTGGCAAAAACCGAAAACGAAAATGCGTTACAAACAGAATTGAAGACCATTCTAAGGTTTCTCGGAATTCTTACTGTTCCAATAGCAGTGACCTTGATGGTTTTGGCTGAACCTATTGTTATCGTGCTTTTGACTGCAAAATGGGCAGCAGCCATACCTATTTTGCAGATTTTCTGTTTAAGTCGATTTGTAACCAACCTTTCTTCTTTGAGCAACAATGCGCTTTACACCATAAACAAAGCAAACCTGGTGCTTCGTTTGCAATATCCAAAAATGGCAGTTCGAATAGTATGTATTTTAATATCAATACAATACGGCATCGTGTACTTGGCTTTGGGGGAATTGTTCGCAGTAGTTGTCAATTTTATTATCGGGGCCTACTACCCGGGGAAACTGCTAAAATTTGGATTCCTCGATCAAATACGCATCTTGTGGCCCTATTTGCTCATTGGTGTGCTGGAATTGATAATTTTGTATGGACTTCTTTTATTGATAACAGAGCCAATACTTGAGCTAATCATTATACCTGTTTGTAGTGTTATGCTCCACGCAGGTTTGCTCTATGTAACAAGAAAAGAAGACTTTGAAAGATTGAAGACTTTGATTTTGAAGTTAAGAAAGAGAAATGAAAAGTAGTCTGCTTTTAAAAGTTCCCAGGAAAGTTTTAGATACTGTAGGACTTTCAAAAAAAACGAGCCATTCCTATTCGCTTGAGGGCGAAGCCTGCTCATCCTATATGAGAGAAAGACTCTCTTCTGATGAACCATTTCTAACTGCCAGAATTGGTGCTGTTGAATTCAGCTGTATTTCTGGATATCTGAATGAAAAAGCTGGTTCCCAAAAGTACTTGGATTACATATTCAAAAAGACCGACTCGCTAAGCCTAAATGATAACGTAATTAGTCAAGCACATATCTGCGCTGGAATTTTTCCTCCAAAAAGGAACATTATCGAGAAATTCGCTGAGTTATCCTTGAAAGACTTAAAGGAAATAGATGTGTTAGGTGTTTGGCTTAAGGAAGAACATCTACTTAACGGACAAATTCAGGATAAGGTTTTGGTTCCGTTATCAGACATTGAACCCTATTATCACAGAAATCCATGGACGGAAGCATTAAAGGGTAAGAAGGTTTTGGTG
>JBCBCH010000605.1:0-1401 GCA_038530835.1 Bacteroidota bacterium
ATTCGCGAATGATGGATAAACGGTTGTTGGGAATTTTCAACAAGAAGCAGTATAACTTTTATGTGGAATTATGTTCAGGACTTTCCTTAACACCATTATATGTTGATGGTTTGGTTAATGAAAACTAGTTCCTGTATTCCAAAGGACTAAAAGAGTTATTATTTTTGTCCCAAATTGATGCTGGTTGATGTATAAATTGCTGTTGAGACCCTTATTGTTCCTTTTGGATGCCGAAAACGCCCACCATTTCTCCTTTCGAATGGTCCGTATTTTATCACGACTTGGCGTGGGAACCCTTTTTCGTAAAAAGTTTGTTGTTGAACATAAAGGCCTTGAACGTGAAGTGCTTGGTCTAACCTTTAAAAATCCAGTGGGATTGGCCGCTGGATTTGACAAAGATGCCCTCCTCTACAACGAACTCTCCGACTTTGGTTTCGGATTTATCGAGATAGGAACCCTAACACCCAAACCACAAAGTGGCAATCCCAAAAAAAGATTGTTTCGACTAATTCCCGATGAAGCGATAATCAATCGTATGGGATTCAACAATCGAGGGGTCTTTGAAGCGGTAGAACAATTGAAAAAGAAACATCGGGTGCTCATCGGTGGCAACATTGGAAAAAATAAGGTGACTCCAAATGAAGATGCGGTCAAAGACTATTTGATTTGTTTTGATGCCTTATTTCTTCATGTAGATTATTTTGTGGTCAATGTAAGTTCTCCAAACACACCCGGGCTTCGCGCTTTGCAAGGACGGGAACCTTTAACGGAATTGCTGCGGACCTTAAAACGAGAAAACGGCAAGCTTGCCAAACAACACGGGACCAAGCAAAGACCTATTTTATTGAAAATTGCCCCCGATTTGACGGATGCACAATTGTTGGACATCATTGAAATTGTCAATGAAACGCGTATAGAAGGTGTAATTGCTACAAACACTACCATTGAGCGAAACAACCTTAAATCCATGATGATTTTGACGGAAGAGAAAGGTGGCCTGAGCGGGAAACCCTTAAAGGAACGCAGCACGGAAGTCATTCGTTTTCTGGCTGAAAAAGGCAACAATTCCTTTACGATTATTGGAGTAGGGGGGATTCACTCCGCTGAAGATGCGCTGGAAAAGTTGGAGGCCGGTGCCGATTTGGTTCAGCTCTATACCGGTTTCGTTTACGAAGGCCCAGGACTCATCAAACGGATTAACCAAGCCATTTTACAAAAACAATCGGCTGTGATTGCCCAACATGCTTAGCATTTTAATGGTTGCAGCAGAAGTTGAGGTGTCGAAACTTGCCAGTTTTGCAGTGGCCACTGCACTTTTGGCGCTTTCCCCTGGCCCGGACAATATTTTTGTCATTTCACAAAGCCATACCCGACTTAATCCCATTGGTAAGGCTTTGTGAA
>JBCBCH010000606.1:0-1400 GCA_038530835.1 Bacteroidota bacterium
CCCTCCCTAATACCTTTTTTGGTGGTGTTGCCCGGTATCCTGATTCTTGTGCTTCTTATCGGATTGTTGAACAGTAGAAGTGTGCTGCAAAGTCCACCTTTGGAAGTGCTTCGCAAAGAAGTGGGATAATTGTGGTCTGGAATTCCTATGTTAGGATTCTAGTAATCCATTATCTTTAAAGAAAGACAGTATTGTTTCTATTTTTCGAACAGAAACACTCGGATAAATACCCATAAACCAATGAAACCATCGAATTCCAACGTTGCAAGAAGCTTTGTCCCTTTTATTTTTCTCCTTACGTATTGCTTTTTCTCTTGCACCAATCCCACAGATTCAGGCAACATTCAGCTTGCCTTTCCAACAGAACATTATGAAGAAGCCTTGGACGGAAGGTTAATAGTTTTGATTTCAGAACAAATAGAGACGGAACCTCGATTTCAGCTGCGGGATGATTCGAAAACCTGTCAAGGTTTTGGCATGGATGTCAACGATTGGAAACCTGGAGAATCCCTTCAGTTTGATATGGAAGCGTTTGGCTATCCCATTCAAAGTTTTCAAGATTTGCCTTCTGGCGAGTATTACGTTCAGGTTGTTTTTCACAAGTATGAAACGTTTAACCGCGCTGATGGGCATGTCGTTAAATTACCCATGGATAGAGGTGAAGGACAACAATGGAACCGAGCTCCAGGCAACCTCTATTCCACGCCACAAAAAATCACCATCGAAGAAAATGGACTCCCTTCGCTGTCCATAGCGCTAGACCAAAAAATATCACCTATTCCAGAACCTGAGGATACCAAATATGTGAAGCACATTAAAATAAAAAGCAAATTGCTAAGTGATTTTTGGGGAAGGGATATGTATCTGGGAGCGCATGTGTTGTTACCTGAAGGTTGGGAATCACATCCTGATGTGAAATACCCACTTGCCATTATGCATGGTCATTTTCCAAGTGATTTTGGTGGATTTAGAACAACGCCACCTGACCCCAATTTGAAACCAGAATATAGTGAGCGATTTGATGTGGACGGCTATAACTTAATTGTCCAACAGGAGGCATATGATTTTTACAAAACCTGGACAGGACCTGATTTTCCTAGAGTCCTAGCTGTAAAAATTCAGCACCCTACCCCCTATTATGATGATTCCTATGCGGTCAATAGTGAAGCACAAGGTCCTTATGGGGACGCCATTACTCATGAACTCATTCCCTTTATCGAAGAAGAATTCAGGGGAATTGGCGAAGGTTGGTCACGATTTGTTTATGGCGGAAGTACGGGCGGATGGGAAGCCCTTGCGGTTCAAGTAAAGTATCCGAAGGAATATGGGATGTGTTTTGCGGCCTGTCCTGACCCGATAGATTTTAGAGCCTATTGTTTGGTCAATATTTACAAGGATGA
>JBCBCH010000607.1:0-1397 GCA_038530835.1 Bacteroidota bacterium
CTATATCAGTAGGCAAAAGGTGCATCTTGTTACATGAAGTTATTTGTATTTTTGCCGACATGGTTGACGAAGACAACATTGTAGCCTTGGCAAGTGCCCCCGGAACTGGGGCTATTGCTCTGCTTCGAGTATCGGGTAAAGACGCTATTACTATTGTGGATAGCTTGTTTGCTTCAAAAGTGGGCTCCAAAAAACTCGTCAATCAAAAAAGCCATACGTTGCATTTGGGCAACATTGTGGACAACGAAAGGGTTCTGGACGAAGCGTTGGTTTCTATTTTCAAAGGACCAAATTCCTATACTGGGGAAAATGTAGTAGAGATTTCTTGCCACGGTTCGCCCTATATCCAAGAACAAATTTTGCAACTTTTGCTTCGGAATGGCTGTCGAAATGCCAAAGCCGGTGAATTTACGCTACGCGCTTTTTTGAATGGCAAAATGGACTTGAGTCAAGCCGAGGCGGTAGCTGACCTGATTGCCAGTGATAGCGCGGCGGCACATGAAGTGGCCATGAATCAAATGCGTGGTGGATTCAGCTCCGAAATTGAAAAACTTCGCGGCGAACTTTTGGAATTCGCTTCTCTTATCGAATTGGAATTGGATTTTTCACAAGAAGATGTGGAGTTTGCCAATCGAGAACAATTTGAGAGTCTTCTAAATCGAATCACTTCGGTATTGAAACACCTGATTGATTCCTTCGCGACCGGAAACGTTCTAAAAAATGGAGTTCCCGTAGCCATAGTCGGTGCCCCCAACGTTGGGAAATCCACTTTACTCAATGCATTACTGAACGAAGAGCGGGCCATCGTAAGTGATATTGCAGGCACCACACGTGACACGGTTGAGGACCAAATCAACATCAATGGTATTGGTTTTCGATTTATCGATACGGCCGGAATTCGTGAAACAGAAGATACCGTCGAGCGTATTGGTATCGAAAAGACCTTCGACAAAATAGAAAAGGCAAAAATTGTGCTTTATCTTTTCGAAGCCAATAATTTCAGTATAGCAGAATGGCAAGATTTGAATCAGAAATATCCAGACAAGACCATCGTTGCGGTTTGCAATAAATCGGAAAACCTAGAAGATTCAGAAAAGGCAGTTTTACAAAAAGACATCCCAGACATAGTTTTCATCTCTGCGAAAACCAAGACCGGAGTGCACATTATAGAACAAAAACTTTCCGAATTGATTTCCATAGGAGCACTTCAAGGTGACAACAGCATTGTCAGTAACAGCAGGCACTATGACGCCCTGTTGAAGGCCCTTGAAGAAATCCAAAAGGTAAAGGAAGGTATGGAAATGGAAGTCGCTAGCGATTTACTTGCGATTGACATCCGACAAGCCCTATTCCACCTAGGTGAAATCACAGGAAGTGTAACAACAGATGATTTGTTG
>JBCBCH010000608.1:0-1392 GCA_038530835.1 Bacteroidota bacterium
AGGGTTTATAGGTATAAAAAAAACTCCGGAATTACTTCCAGACTGTCATCCTATTCCAATTGAGTTCGCTGCGGTGGATTACACCATCGAGGGATTACATATCAAAATCCAGATGACGGTAAAAACCGTTTACAAAACTGGAGTGGAGGTAGAGGCCATGCATGGCGCAAGTACCATTGCGCTGAACCTCTACGACATGCTCAAACCCATCGATAAAAAGATAGAAATTCAAAACATCCGTCTCCTGAAGAAAACAGGAGGTAAATCCGATATCAACAATACCTAACTAGGATTGTTTCAAGTTTTGCAGCATTGCTTTGGTAGTGGCCTCCAAATCAAATTCAGGTTGCCAACCCCAATCTTCACGCGCTTTGGTATCGTCAATGCTTTTTGGCCAAGAATCCGCTATGGTTTGCCTAAAATCAGGTGCATAACTCATTTTGAAATCTGGAATCTCTTTTTGTATGCTTTCGGCTAACTCCGACGGGGAAAAACTCATACTGGCCAAATTATATGAAGACCGAACCGTTACATCTTCAGGATTCCGTTCCATAAGTTCCCGGGTGGCGCGAATGGCATCATCCATATACATCATGGGCAATTGGGTGTCTTCGGATAAAAAGCAGTCATAACTCCCTTTCTCTAGCGCATCGTGAAAGATTTCCACTGCGTAGTCGGTGGTGCCGCCTCCAGGAAGGGTTTTCCAACTGATTAACCCTGGGTAACGTACACTACGCACATCCACTCCGAATTTTTTATGGTAATATTCGCACCAACGTTCGCCAGATTGTTTGCTAATACCATAGACGGTACTGGGATTCATTATGGTTTGTTGGGGCGTATTTTGCTTTGGGGTATCCAGACCGAATACTGCGATGCTGGAAGGCCAAAATATCTTTGAGATTTTCCCTTCTTTTGCCAAGTTCAGCACATTAAAAAGGGCATTCATATTCAGATTCCAAGCCCGCATGGGAAACTTTTCGGCAGTCGCACTTAGCATAGCAGCCATCAAATACACCTCTTCAATTTCGTAGTGCATTATCACATCTTCAATGGCCTCATAATTAGTGGCGTCCAAGAGTTCAAAGGGACCGCCATCCATCAATGCGGGTTTGCCTTCGCGAATGTCACTTGCAATAATTTCCTCCGCAGAATAGGTGCTACGAAGAGCTAAGGTAAGCTCGGTGCCAATCTGGCCACAAGCCCCCAAAATAAGGGTAGGTTTTGACATGTAGATGCGTTGTTTAGTCTAAAGCCAAAGATAGCCTTTCTCAAAATTTGTACCTTCGCTTATGCGAAAAATGAAAGTGTTTTTTATTGTTCTTTTGTCCCTCTGGGGATGTAAGGAAAAACCGAAGGAAGTAGTAGAACGAAAAGCGGAAATTGACTTTT
>JBCBCH010000609.1:0-1381 GCA_038530835.1 Bacteroidota bacterium
CTCTAAAAATAAAATGAAGCCTTCCAAAAAGATTAAAAAAATACTTAAGAGCAGAAAATAGAATAGCATAAGCAAGCAACATCGTTTCGGATTTCTTATATATTTCGTTACTAGTCAACTTTGCTTCACCTTCATGCTCAATTACCGATTTGGACATAGCCGCTAAATAAAGACCCAAGAGGTCCGAGTTTCCCTTAGTTAACTCCATGGCCTTCTCACCAATTTCAAAGGTGTATTCAGGTGTTCCCTCCATCCATTTCATAATGTATTGCTGGGCGTTTAAGCGGTTTAACTCGTACAAATTTGCCGGATTTTCAAACAAATAATTGGCGCATTTCAAAACGGTGCCTTTTTCGGATTCATAGCTTTCTGTAGTCTTGAATTCATATTTTGAGATTTCTTCAAAATTTTGACTGGTGCAAAGCGTTGCGGAAAGGAGTAATGTGACAAAGAGAATGTTAATCTTCATTTTTTTGAGGTTTAGTATATGTCTTTTATTGCCTGATATATTTTTAAGGAGTTGTTTGATTTCCATGAGGGGAAATCATTTAGGGAATCTGTTTTGTACCAGTGCAATTTGCCCCATATGGCTGGCGGCATGCTCCACTACATGAAACCAGGCCCAATGGTAATTCATCTGTTCATCAATATCCGAAGCGAACCAAGCATCATCCTTTTGCTTTAGGCCTTCCAAAGTTTTGGCACGCACTTCATCCCATATGTCGAAATAATACTGAATGGGTTTTCCTTGCAAAGATTTTTGGGTGTTTCCTCCCAAATCACTGGCCGTGCTCCAAAAAAGGGCTTCTTCATCGGTCCATTGTCTTGCTTCCAAGGTCTCCACGCGCGTATAGTCCTCAATGGCCACAATATGCATGATGATGGCCCCAATACTATTGGCTTCTTTGTCAAACAAATAGTCCGTTTGGGTTTGGTTGAGGTCTTGGGTCATTTCGGAAATCCGGTTTTTGATATCCTCCAACATGTTGACCATGGTTCCGATTTGGGGGGAGTATCCCTCCGTTGGTGTCACCTTGTATTGGGCATTCAAATAGGCCGATGAACCTAACACAAGACAGAGTAGGAGGGTTTGGATACGCTTCATTTGATTCATTTAGTGGTTGACCTTAAGGTAAGGATAATATGTTTGTTGGCTGAAAAGAGGAGAAAATTTAACGGGTGTCCTGGTGCTAAGTAGCACTAAATTCCTTGAAGTACTCTTCTCTTACTTCGGGCCAATCTTCCCTCAAAATGCTATAGTACACATCGTTTCGACTTTGTCCTTCTGAATCGATATAATTGTTTCTAAAAACCCCCTCCTTTTGCGCACCCAATTTTTCAATCGCGCGCTGAGAGCGGACATTTTCTTCATCTGCACTAA
>JBCBCH010000610.1:0-1380 GCA_038530835.1 Bacteroidota bacterium
CGGTTTGGCCATATCCCGATTTGGTACAGGCAAAATCAATTTGGTACAATTTGAAGAAGGGGATACAGAGTTTCTGGAGCCCACCGAAGACAATACCATTTATGACCTTGAAAACATTGGGGAAAGCGTCATCAAACTGTTTGTTTTGGAAATGCGGCACAGGAAAACCGTTTTTGCCTAAACCCATGTCTACATCTACAGAAGCTTTAGTAACTTGCTCCTATGAAGGTAGTAAGTGTAAACCTAGGCGAAAAAGTATCATTTCCCTGGAATGGTGAAATCCACACCACGGGTATTTTCAAATATCCAGTGGACAATCCAATTTATTTGGGAAAAGAAGGCGTAACTGATGATGTGATTGCCAACCCAAAAGTGCATGGGGGAATCTTTAAAGCTTGCTACCTATTCTCGGTGGAACACTACCCATACTGGAAGAAAAAATACCCCCACCTCAATTGGCAGTGGGGGATGTTTGGAGAAAATATCTCCGTAGAAAATTTGGATGAAGCAAATCTCTGCATTGGAGACGTTTACCAATTGGGAGAAGCGCTCGTTCAAATAACACAGCCCAGGGAACCTTGCTACAAATTGGGCTACCGCTTTGAAAACCAAGGTATTTTAAAGGAGTTCATTGATCATGGTTATCCTGGAACTTATGTGCGAATCATCGAGGAAGGAAAGGTTAAAGTAGGCGACCCAATGACGCTACATCAAAAAAGTGATTCAACACTCACCGCTAAGGCATTTTACGAGCTTTTGTATGCCAGAGCGAAAAGCAAAACACTTTTGGAACTCGCCATTGCGAATAACGCGCTTCCCGAACGCAAGCGAGAAAAGCTAAAAAGGTTTCTATAAAAAAAGACCCTCCAAACTTGGAAGGCCCTTTTCTTGAAATTAACTAAACAACTATTTTACGGTGATGGTCTCGCTGTAGGTACCTGCTGCGTCTTTTACCACCACGGTGTATTCGTCTTCAAAGGCTTTTTCAAAGTTGAATGACTTTTCTACAACCAAATCCCCATCTACGGATTCGATGTAAACCAAACGGTTTGTGCTGTCATATACTTTGAAGGTTACCTTACCCTGCTCTAGGTTAAGAAGGTTGACCATAACTCTACCACCTTTTTTTACAAATACAGGGTCAAAATCCACTGTAATGAAGTTTTTCTCAACTTCACTCTTCATTCCTCCTTTAGGGCCAGCCATTGCAACGGCGGCTACTAAACTGAATGCTACTCCTAAAAATTGCGCTCTTACTGATTTCATAACTTTCGTTTTTAAGATTACAATCCAAAAGTATTTCAGGAAACAAGGCATTTCCACCACAATTTTGGCCAATAACTGTGGAATATTACCCTTAAACATATGTTAAATCACCGT
>JBCBCH010000611.1:0-1374 GCA_038530835.1 Bacteroidota bacterium
CCACTCCGAAGGCTGAAAGGTCAGTTCTTTTTCCGGTAAACCCTTGTTCCAAAACAAAGAGTCGTAAATCCGAAACGCAGCCTTTTATGGATAACGGAATGAGTATCACCTGCCCTTGACATAACATAATGATTTCGGTCATTTGACAAGGGTTTGCATTGCCATAGGGGACATGCCGTACAGTCGTCTCTAGGGTCACATCTTTGAGTGTCAACCCTTCGAATTCCTCAACCCAGTACACATTGGACACAAGGTTTTCCTCCCCTGTAGCAATCCCTGCTTTTTGTAAAGTCTCAGGGAGTATTCCAATTCCCGAAGGTTGGTGGAAATCTTCAGAATCAATATACAACGGAACTTCATCGCGCTCCACAACGGCTAGCCAGCCATCGGATTCAATCAAGAGACTTTCTTCTCTTACAATTTCATCGTTTACCACAAGTTTGGCATCGAAAAACCCAGGGGCGTGGTAAATGGAAGTCACCAATGAATCGGTTCGATATATCGTTTCCCTTTTGCGATTATCCCAATTCTGTTGTATTTCGATATGGTCCTCATTTTCGGCATCCGTAGCATCCACCGAAAAAATTACGGTATTGGGAAGCCCCTTGGTGATTTTACGCAAACTGAATTCATAGGTTTCGGTTTTGGGCACCAGCACACTTCCGTAGGATACCAGAAAAATCAACGCCAATGCCCCAACGATTGAAATGGGAAGAACCACACCAGGTTTTTTCCATCCCTTTTTGAAATTGACCTCTTTTTTGAGTTGTTTCTCTTGTATTGGGATAGACTTCGGTTTTTCACAAGCAACAAAGGCACTCCAATTTTCATACCCCAAAAAAAGCGCCATGGCATTCAAAGTACTGATGCTCGGTTTGGACGCATATGGAATACGTCCCCAAATCCGCTTGAGGGTGTTATGGCTGATTTGAACCCCTGTGGTTTCAAAAATCTTATCACTCAGGTGTTCAAAGTTTGCTGAAGGCCATTTGGTACTATCTCCCCAGCCCAATTGTTTTTCAATTTGAGTCAAACAGGTTTTTAGTGCTTCGTGTTCGGTTTGGGATGCTACGGTATTCATTTCAAAATCAACTTTGTACGGCTTTGTACGAGATTGGTTCCAACTTGCTTTGCCCTATCGTGGACAAGATAGTTCCTTAGCAAGGTATTCAAAAAACGAACGCATTAATCATAAGTAGTTCTTAAACACATCACACAAAAGACATGAAACGAATTTTAGTACTCCTTGCCTTAGCAACTTTTACCGTTAAAGCTCAAAAAAAAGTTTCCAAAAAACCCATCCGAATTGCCATGGTGTAATCCACCATATCATTGGGAAATTCCCAATTGGCTTTCTCCATGGCAATTCGGATG
>JBCBCH010000612.1:0-1344 GCA_038530835.1 Bacteroidota bacterium
GTTTCCGAACTTTTGCAACAAGAAGCCCCCTGCGAAATGACCCCTCGTTCCCTGCGATTGAATTCCTCGGCTATTGATGCGGACCACGATTTGGTGAAAAGCGGACTACAAATGGGACGAAAAACCTATGGTTCGCCTACCCTTTCGGACCAAGCCGCACTGAGTTGTCAATCGGTTAAACTGGGACCTGGCGACAGCACCCGTTCGCATTCCGCGGATGAGTTCATCTACGTGCGCGAAATTGAAGAAGGAATTGATTTGTATATTAAAATCCTTGAAGGGTTTTTACAATAAACAAAAGGGGGTTCGAGCGGAGTCGAGAACCTATGAATAAGATTCCCGCCTTCGCGGGAATGACAAATAAAGATTATGAAACTCTGGGATAAAGGTTTTAGTACCGACAAAAAAATAGATGTGTTTACCGTAGGCAACGACCGGGAATTGGATTTGGTCTTGGCCCACTATGATGTTATCGCTTCGAAAGCCCATGCTCAAATGTTGGGCAAAGTCGGACTGATTTCGGAAGAAGAAGCCAAAGCTTTGGTAAAAGAGCTCGGCAATATCGAAAAATCCATCCAAAAAGGAGAATTTACCATCGAGGATGATTTTGAGGACATGCATTCCAAAATCGAGTTTTTGCTCATTGAGAGCTTGGGTGATGTTGGGAAAAAAATCCACACGGCGCGGTCCAGAAATGACCAAGTTTTGGTGGCCATGCAGCTCTATCTGAAAAATGAGTTACAAGAAATCAAGGTGCAGGTCAAACAACTCTTTGACTTGCTGCTCAACCTAGCCGAAAAGCACCAGAAAATCCTTCTGCCGGGATATACCCACCTTCAAATTGCCATGCCCTCTTCATTTGGGTTATGGTTTTCCGCCTATGCCGAAAGCTTGGTGGATGATTTGCAGTTCGTTCAGGCAGCCTACAAAGTAGCGGACCAGAATCCGTTGGGTAGTGCCGCGGGATATGGTAGTTCGTTTCCGATTGACCGAAGTTTTACGACAGAAGCCATGGGATTTGACACCCTAAAATACAATGTGGTCGCGGCGCAAATGGGACGCGGAAAAGTCGAAAAAGCCACCGCCTTTGGTATCTCGAGTATTGCTGCTACGCTATCGAAATTTGCCATGGATATCTGTCTGTATATGAGTCAAAACTTTGATTTCATCAGCTTCCCTGATGAACTTACTACGGGGAGTAGCATTATGCCGCACAAAAAGAATCCCGATGTTTTTGAATTGATTCGGGCCAAATGTAACAAAATACAAGCCGTGCCTAACCAGTTAACTTTGGTTACTAACAACCTGCCCAGTGGCTATCATAGGGATTTGCAGTTGGTCAAG
>JBCBCH010000613.1:0-1343 GCA_038530835.1 Bacteroidota bacterium
GGCTGTTTAAAAGAGGAGAGCCTGATTGGAAGTGATTATCGCGTTGATTTGGAAGTGTGGGCAGACCTTAAAGCTCCAGCAGCATCCGATAAACTTTCGGAAACCGTAGATTACGTTCATTTGAACAATATTGTAAAGGATGAGATGGCCATTCGTTCCAAATTATTGGAACATGTCGCCAAACGAATTTTGGACCGCATTCTTCACGAAATAAAGAGGGTAGGAAAGGCTGAAATTGCCGTATCCAAAATCAATCCGCCCATAGGGGGTGATGTAGAAAGCGTTACCGTTGTCATGGTCTCTGAAAGAGGCTAAAACCGAGTAGGAAAAACAAAAAAAATACTACATTTGCACCACTCAAATGGCATCGTGGCCGAGTGGCTAGGCACAGCTCTGCAAAAGCTTGTACAGCGGTTCGAATCCGCTCGATGCCTCCAACAAAACCCAATATCTTAGTGATTGTTGGGTTTTTTTATTCACTAATGCGTTCAATGCCGTCTTGGATATTGAACCTATCCTTGGGTAAAAAACCTTTTGTAATCAATACTACCCCACAAATCATCAATACTACTCCCAAACCTTTTTTAATCAGAATAATCCGTTCCTCCGTTAGGTATTTTTTTAGTTGTTTGGCCAACACTATTTTTACCAAATCCGTCGTGAAGTAAACCCCTAACACCGTACTAAAGAAAATCAAAATCCGATTTTCATCGTTATCCAAACTAGGCCCAACAATCACAACCAATCCTAACCAAAAGGCAAGCACGCCAATATTGATAAAATTCAATAGAAAACCCTTCACCATCAAACCCAAATAGGTTCCTTTTTTAATTTTATAACCCGGTTTTTTCTTGGCTTCTTTTCGAACAAACAGCACAATCCCGTAAATCAACAAAATCATTCCCCCGAAAACGAACAGACCAGGTTGGTTGCTTAAATTCTCAAGTAATTGATAACTGCTGAAATAAGCAATAAGTAGAAAAACGATATCCGCAAGAATCACCCCAATGTCAAAAACCGCTGCCGCACGAAAGCCCTTGGTTACACTGGTTTCCAAAAGAACGAAGAACACAGGGCCCACCACAAAGCTCAGGAAGAAACCCAATGGAATTGCGGTTTGAATATCATCCCACATGCCTACATCCTTTTGATTTTACCTCCGAACACTTTTTTTTCATCCATTTTTGCTGGGTCACCATAGACCAAAACTTCGCCACCTGCCTTTACATTGGCCTGAACGTAGTCCGTAGCATATATACTTGCTGAACCTCCTGCATTTACGGTAACCGTAGTGAATTCGGTCTTGAAAGACTTTACAACATATTCCCCTCCGGTATTGATGT
>JBCBCH010000614.1:0-1327 GCA_038530835.1 Bacteroidota bacterium
ATGGCGCTTCTGCCATTGTAACGGGAAGAGTCACAGTCATGGTTAAGGACAGTCTTGACACCAAAGAAAACCAATACCGAATCACAAATTTATGGGTGTACGAAGCGAACCAATGGAAACGGGCTGGTTTTCATGACGGAAAAATCCAATAAAAAAGGCATCCAATGGATGCCTTTTTCTTGTATTCGTTTTTCTACTACCAGCCTAACGCTAGTCTTAACTTTGACTTTTTTTCCTGTTGTACATCAGATGCCTTTGTTTCCTGTTGATTCTGTAAACGAGCATCTTTTTCATAGTGGGCAAACATTTCCATCGAAAAAGGAGAGGCTTGCCAAACATTGGGATAATGCTTTAACTTTTTCATCATTTACGTTTTTTTGACAAATGAACCCCAAAATTCTTTCTATTCACCCAACCTCACAATTGCTTTTTTACCTACTTTCTGTAGGATATTAACCAAAGTTGGCACATTTAACAGTTTGTTGGGTTAATGCGGCGCAACAAGGTGTTATTTCGTTCAAATTTGGGAATCCTCATAGTTCCCCTTGATTTGGTCCAAAACCCTCAGAAAGGTTTCAAACTCGATAGCATCCAAATCCCTGATGGCCCTTTTTCGTAGTTCAACTGCCTTGGGGAGGACCAACGCGATAATATCTTCGCCTTTTTCGGTAAGTTCAAGTTTAAACCGTTTTTGGTCTCCCTCAAAACGTGATTTCACAATCCAACCCTTTTGTTCCAATTTTCCAATGACCCTGGAAGTTGTAGCGCGATTGCGGAAGTTCGTTCGGACAATTTCACGTTGCGAAGCTTCTTCGCCCAACTCTGAAATTCGATGCAGAATCACCCACTGCTCAATAGTCATGTCTACACCCAAATCCTCAAACGTGCGCAAGTAAGCTTCTTGAATTTTGCGTAGCACCAAATCCAAGTGCAATCCAATACCCGATATTTTATCAATTTGATTCAGCATAAGACCCGCCTAGAGCACTTTTTAAAGTGCAATGAACCTATTGGTCAGCGATACATCGACAATAAACATAAAAAAATCCAAAATCTCAGTTTGATCATCCGTACGTATCCTAAAATTATTTATTTTTGTTGCATCAACAACAAAATTAAGTTTGTCATCAAATAAGAATCCTATGGAAACTACCGCAACAGCCCAACAGCCAGAGGCGACTAAAGACTTTATGCCCATCAATGGCACAGATTACATCGAACTCTATGTTGGAAATTCCAAACAAGCTGCTCACTTTTACAAAACTGCCTTCGGATTCCAATCGTTGGCTTATGCAGGTCTGGAAACCGGACTAAAAGACCGCGAAAG
>JBCBCH010000615.1:0-1327 GCA_038530835.1 Bacteroidota bacterium
CTCTTCAACGCCCTTCTCAAATATCGTTTTGGCCTCAGCTGTAGGTATGGCCGGACTCACCACCACTTTTTCGCCATTTTTCCAATTGGCTGGTGTAGCTACTTTGTGGTGTGCGGTAAGCTGGAGGGAATCAATTACCCGAAGCAATTCATAAAAGTTTCTTCCGGTTGAGGCGGGGTACGTTAAAATCAATTTGATTTTTCTATCCGGCCCAATAATGAAGACAGATCTAACGGTAAGCGTATCGTTTGCATTCGGATGAATCATGTCATACAAATCAGAAACTTTTCGGTTCTCATCCGCTATGATGGGAAAATTGACAACGGTGTCTTGGGTTTCATTTATATCCTTAATCCATTCAGAGTGTGAAGCCACCCCATCAACACTTAGGGCAATCATTTTCACGTTGCGCTGCGCAAATTCATCTTGGAATTTTGAAGCGGTTCCCAGTTCGGTGGTACAGACGGGGGTAAAATCCGCAGGATGCGAAAATAGAATACCCCAACCATCGCCGAGGTAGTCATATAAGTTTAGCGTTCCTTGTGAGGTTTCAGCGGTAAAATCTGGAGCTATATCGCCCAATCGAAGTGCAGACATATGGGTTTTTTGTTTAAAGTGTTTTATCCTATAAAATTAGTAGATAAAGCAAATGCTGTTCGGAGAACGCGGTTAAATAAGTATTAAAGTTTGCCTATAAACGACACCATTTTTTCGACAATCCCTGTAATTTTGAGGAAAAGCAAAATTGAGATACATGGAAAACGAGGACTTGGAAGCCTTAAAATATCCTATCGGCAAGTATGAAATCCCAGAACCCATAACCGAAACCCACCTTCAAAATTGGATAATGGTTCTTGAACAGTTGCCCGAACGTTTCGAGAAGTTGGTATCACCTTTGAACGATGTGCAATTGGAAACACCCTATCGCCCCGGCGGGTGGACGGTTCGACAACTGGTACATCATGTTTCCGATAGCCATCACCATAGTTATACACGCTTCAAATGGGCACTTACCGAGGAAAATCCTTTGATAAAGGCCTATTTTGAAAAGGAGTGGTCCAAGTTGTTTGATGCCAAAACGGCACCTATCCAACTTTCCCTGGATCATTTAAAGGCGGTACACGCTAAATTGGTGTTTTTGCTTAGAGGTCTGTCCAAAGAAGATTTGGAAAAGACTTTTCTTCATCCGGAGGGGAATGTTACGTCTACCTTGGCTGAAAATATTGGTCGTTACGCATGGCATGGCAGTCATCATTTGGCTCACATCCAAAACTTGATTGACCGTGAAGGCTGGTAGCTTGCTTATTTCCACTTGATGTTGCAACCT
>JBCBCH010000616.1:0-1323 GCA_038530835.1 Bacteroidota bacterium
GAAGGTTTAACATCACAGTATTCCGAAGTAGTGAAACGAATGAAGGAATCTTTTTCAATGAACAGTGAGCAATGAGCAATTAGCAAGGGGCACTGGGTATCAAGTTCCAAAGTTTGAACGTCCAAAGTCCAATGTCCAAAGGTCTAAAGAAGGTGCCTTTCACACTTGTGGTCCGAAGCCGGTTGCTGAGCGTAGTCGAAGTACAGCGAAGGACAAAAACGCAAGTTCAAGCATCAAGTATCAAACTTCAAGTATCAAGAGTCCAAGGTCAAACGTCGAAAGTCAAAAGTCTAAAGTCTTGTTTCTTACGTCTCACATCTGAAGTCTTATATCTGAAGTCCAAGTACCGCGAAGGACTACTCCGCCGCAATCAAATTCAATTCACCTACGGCTTGCCGCACATCTTTGGGCCAAATGAAAATACGGTTATGCGGTTCCACTTGATAATACTTTTGAGGGGTATACACCTTTAAGGTGGTCATGTCCACACAAAAACGAGTCACCCAACTCGATTCTTTAATAAAAAAGCCATTGCTGGGTTTCGCATCTTTCATGGCTTTTTGAAGTTTTATGCACATGCGATATTCGTATCCAGTGAGCATATTTGGGTCGCTCCAAGCACCGAGGCCATTTTCCTTCGCATTTTTAACGGCTTCCCGAGCCATACGCAAATCTTTGTTTTTGGGCAGGTTGGGGTAGATGATGATGCTAGCGGCCCAACCCGATTCCAGCATTAATAAATTGAAGGTTTTTCGGTCTTCTGCAGTTACCGTTGCCAATTCACTTTTGGTGTAGTTTGGAGCAATGTAGGCCAACAATCTACCAAAGCTGTCAAAGTAATCATCCGCAGAACGAATGAACAAACTTCGCGGGGTGCTGCTGCCCGGTTTGTTGAGTCTATCATCCAACAAATCTTTAAAAACCACTTTGGCTGCCTCCCCTTGACTGATTTGTAGCGTTCCCGCATTGGTGAGTTTTGGGAGTAATTGGGCTTTTAATCCTGCATCAATCCAGTTGTCAAAATCCCCAGATTCCAATTTGGTTTTTAAATCAGCGAATTTATTGTTCGCGGTGGTTTCGCCCCCTTGATAGCTGGTTTCAGGCGTGTCAATGCCGAGCATGCGAATGGGCATGCGCACATAAGGCGTATCCCCGTCAGTGGGGTCACCTGATTTGGTTTTTCTACCAAGTTGTTCGAGTTCAATGCCGTTGGGGTCCCAAAAGATTTGTACGTTTTCCATGTGAGTGCGTTTAAAGAAATATCCTCACATGGAAAACGTACAAATCTTTTGGGACCCCAACGGCATTGAACTCGAACAACTT
>JBCBCH010000617.1:0-1293 GCA_038530835.1 Bacteroidota bacterium
AAAATCACCAATAGCGCCAACAACGCGGAAACCACAAACACCACTAAAACCAGAGGCTCGTCCATCGCATATTTGGCGACTCCTTCTTCCGTAACACCCAAAGGCAAGAAAAAAGGCGAAACCCCAGCGATGAGGGCAGCTATCAGTAAAAAGAACGTTTGTATCCGCTGAATCATTGTTTGAATGAATTTCGGAAGGCAAAAATAAGAGTCTTTTTAAGAAATAAAACGAGAATGTTTAAAATTATTTTGTATCATTGCGACAGTATTGACGGCAGGGCCGTCAAAGGAGTCTTTCCTACAGTAGTACCCAGATAACATAATCCACTACTTTATTCATTTCTAGAATCATAATTTATTGTCTATTTGATGTTTGAGATTTCAGACCTAAAAGCAAAAAAACTTCCTGAGTTACAGGATATCGCAAAAGAACTTAGCATACCTAAATTCAAGTCCTACAAAAAGCTTGACTTGGTATATCAAATTTTGGATGTGCAAGCTTCCAATCCAAAATCAGTTGCCAAAGCGACACCACAATCCACTGAGGAATCAAAACCAAAGCCCAAACGTTCTCGCGTTTCAAGGCCTAAAAATGAATCTTCAGAAGAAACCAAACCTACTCCGGAGAACAAAGAATCCCAGGAGCAAAAAGGTGGAAAAGAAGAGGCAGCGCAAAACCGTTCCAATAGAGACCATAAATCCAATGGTCATCCTAAAAACCAAAACAACCGCAGGAACAACCAGCAAAACAAAAATCAACACAAAGAGCCCAAAAGCAACAACTTTGACAAGGATTTAAAGAACCGTTACAAAGAACCCGAATTTGAATTTGATAGCATTATCGAAAGTGAAGGGGTCTTGGATATTGCCAAAGACGGGTATGGTTTCTTGCGCTCTTCAGATTATAACTATTTATCTTCTCCTGATGACATCTATGTGTCTCAATCCCAAATTCGTCTTTTTGGGTTGAAAACCGGAGATACCGTTTTGGGGAACGTACGTCCGCCAAAAGAAGGCGAAAAATATTTCCCGCTTATTAAAGTCACCAAAATCAATGGATTGGACCCACAGATTGTTCGTGACCGGGTATCTTTCGAACATTTGACACCGCTTTTCCCAAAAGAAAAGTTTCGATTGGCTGAAAAGCAAAGTACGATTTCCACTAGAATCATCGATTTGTTTTCTCCGATTGGAAAAGGACAGCGTGGAATGATTGTTTCGCAACCGAAGACTGGTAAAACCATGTTGTTGAAGGATGTAGCCAATGCTATTGCGGCAAACCATCCGGAGGTAT
>JBCBCH010000618.1:0-1284 GCA_038530835.1 Bacteroidota bacterium
TGGATTCAAATCGTTGGTAAAATTCGAATGAAAACCATGCCTTGGCAGAACCATTCTTGGCATGTTCCACTATACATTAGTACCAAGGGGTTTACCACGCAAGGCATTCCCTATGAAGGCAGGATCTTCCAGATTGATTTTGATTTCAAGCAACATAAATTATTTGTTGAATGTTCCAATGCTGGAAGTGTTTCCATGGATTTATATCCGAGAACCGTTGCGGATTTTTACAAAGAGCTCTTTGAAAAATTGAAAGAACTAAGCATCGTGGTAAAAATATACCCTCGGCCAAATGAAATAGAACCTTCAATACCCTTTGCTGAAAATACCGTTAACAAATCGTACGATAAAGCATCGGCACAAGCCATTTGGAAGGCCATGCTCAAGGCCAATGAGGTGTTCAATCAGTTCCGAAGCGATTTTATCGGCAAGGCCAGTCCCGTGCATTTGTTTTGGGGAGCCTTTGATTTGGCGGTGACCCGTTTTTCTGGAAATGACGCCCCCCTACATCAAGGTGGGATGCCCAATATGCCTCTAGACGTAATGCAGGAAGCTTATTCGCAAGAGGTCAGCAGCGCAGGCTTTTGGCCCGGTTCCGAAGCATTTCCCTTTCCTGCCTTTTACGCCTACGCCTACCCCAGTGATGCGGAGTTCGGCAGTCAAAAAGTAACGCCTGAGCAAGCTTTTTGGAGCGAAGACATGGGAGAGTTTTTCCTGAAATACGAAGACGTCCAAAAATCCGGCAATCCCGAAAAGATGTTACTTTCCTTTTTGGAGAGCACTTACGAGGCCGCAGCAAAAACATCCAACTGGAATAGGGAACAATTGGAAAAATAACTCCCCAACAAAAGAGCAGATATCCGCTGAAAAAACCAATGAATTCGGCTATCCTAAAAAACAAAATCCGTTTGGAGAACGAAAGGGTCTTGCTACTTCCTTTTGAAGATGCCAGACATCAAGAGCTAAAGGATATCATTTTTGATGATGCTATTTGGAAGTTTATGGGCATGTTCGTCCAAACAGAGGCAGACTTCGACGCTTATGTCAAAAATACGCTTGACGAAAAACAGAAAGGGAATTGTTATCCATTTCTCATTATCGATAAAACGAACGACAAAATAGCTGGAAGCAGTCGTTATGGCTATTTAAACCTTCCTAGCGAAAAATGTGAAATAGGTTGGACGTGGTATGGCACCGCTTTTCAGGGTACCGGACTCAACAAAGCCTGCAAATACGAATTGCTGCATTTTGGTTTTGAACAGATTGGCTTTCGTAGGATTCAGT
>JBCBCH010000619.1:0-1277 GCA_038530835.1 Bacteroidota bacterium
TGCTTGAGGTAGCCCAAGCTGCACAAAAATAAGCGATAAAAACAAATATATCCGAATTGCTGCAAGGGAGGAAACAAACTTATCAACAGCTTATTTGGCGTAAGTACGCTTCCGAAAATAGGGAATCAGAATGGCCAAAATAAGGGTAATCGCCAAGGGCAGACCAACATTGATGAACTGCCAAAAACTTTTCTTTGCCGTGGTTTTTTCTACATCCATTAAAGGGATGGAAACCCGCTTGTTTCTGATGTTTATAAGTCCCGTATCATCGAGCAAATAATTCGCGCAATTGACAAGGAATTCTTTGTTGCCATAGGAACTGTTCGTCCATTTGTCGTAGCCCAATTCCAAAGGTCTTCCGTTGCGTAGTTGGTTTTTGATGACGTCTCCATCCGAGATGACAATCATTTTATTGGCTTTCCCAGAATCCAGTGCTCCACTGAATTTGAAGGGTTTTACTCGATTTTTGTAAGCTGAATTGAACTCACCTTCGATTAAAACCGCTAACGGTTGATTGCCATTGGTATAGGTGTCTTTATCCGGAGCTTTTTGGATGATATCCAATCCTACTTGTTTGGGAGCTCCTTCAGTTTTAGAAAGCGGTGAACTTTGCAACAAAACGGTCTTTTTATAGGCATTGGGTAAGGTATCCAACGTATTCGCAAACTGATAGCGCACTGCTTCAATATTCGTATTAATGGGATGGTTGTTCTGCGAGAAGACCATTGGATGATAATACCAAGGCACTGGATTGTACTGGGCGTCATTTCCTTCTCCAGAAGCCAAAACAATTTGTGTGAAGTACAAATCATTGACGATGTCGGGGTTGATTCGAACCCCGTACCGGAAAAAGAAATCCTTCAAGTTCAATTCGCGAGGAAGGGCCAAGGCTCTGCCACCTCCTTTAAAAATACTATCAATTTCGATAGCCACTTGATCCATTAACCATATGGATTTACCACCCCCTACAATAAACTGGTCTAAAACAAACTTTTCGTTTTCAGTAAACGCTTCGGTGGGCTTGGCCATTATTGCCAAATCAAACTGGTTCAATTGGTCCAATACTTTTTTAGGCGTTTTGGAAACCGAATCCAACGTAATCACTCCAATGTTATAGTATTCTTTGAGGGTCGTCAAGTAATCCGCCAAATAGGGGTCTTCCAGTTGACCGTTACCCCGTAAAACCGCAATGCGTTTCTTTTGTTGGAGGGTGAGTTTGGTGAAGGCATCCGCAAAAGCATATTCCAATTGCTGTACTGAATTGTTGATTCTCGTTT
>JBCBCH010000620.1:0-1277 GCA_038530835.1 Bacteroidota bacterium
TGATGAACTGACCCAAGATTCCGAATACAGAACCATCATGCTCAACGCGGTCAATTTGGACCAATCACGATTCTGTAAAATCTTTGATTCCTCTATTAAAGGCGGAGTCACCTTTCAGTTATTGGACAACGCCTTCTTGAAAAAAACCTACTGCGAAAACTGTGCGGAATAGCTAAACCTTCATTAGAAACTCCTCCTCGGAGATAATAGGGACACCCAAGGTTTCTGCTTTGGTTTTTTTGCTTGGTCCCATATTGGCCCCAGCAACCAAAAAACTGGTTTTGGAAGAAATGGATGAACCTACTTTCCCACCATTGTCTTCAATGAGTTTTTTGAGTTCATTGCGACTGATGGTTTCAAATACCCCTGAAACCACAAAAGTCTGGCCTTTCAACTTATCCGTTTGGCCTTCCAATTGCTCCTCAGATAAGGAAAATTGTAACCCATAAGATTTCAACCGTTCCACGATTTCAACATTTTTGGGTTCTCCAAAAAACTGGACCACGCTCTCCGCAATACGCTGGCCAATTTCATCAACCGCAACGAGTTCATCTTCCGAAGCCTGTTGCAACGCCTCAATATTTTTATAGGCTTTGGCCAACTTTTTGGCGACCGTTTCTCCTACATAGCGAATACCCAGTCCAAACAAAACCCGTTCAAAAGGTATGGCCTTGGATGCCGCCACCCCGTTTACCAAATTCTCCGCAGATTTCTCGGCCATGCGTTCCAAGGGTATTACCTGCTCCTTGGTTAGGGTATACAAATCAGCATAATTTTGGATAAGTCCCTCTTTAAACAACAATTCAACCGTTTCGCTACCCATCCCCTCGATATCCATGGCCTTTCGGGAAATAAAATGTTGCATTCTCCCTGTGATTTGCGGAGGACAACCGGTCTCGTTAGGACAAAAGTGTTGTGCCTCTCCTGGTTTTCTCACCAAGGGCGTCTGGCACTCGGGGCAAAGCGTTGCATATTGGGTCGGCATTAATCCGGGGGCGCGTTTGGTGAAATCCACGGCGATGATTTTCGGGATGATTTCCCCTCCCTTTTCTACAAAAACGGTGTCCCCTTCGCGGATGTCCAATTTTTCAATCTGGTCCGCATTGTGCAAGGAGGCGCGTTTTACCGTGGTCCCAGCCAACAAAACAGGTTCTAGATTCGCTACGGGTGTGATGGCACCGGTTCGTCCAACTTGGTAGGTGATTTTATGTAAAACTGCAAGACAGTGCTTTGGTTGCCAAACGTCCGCTGGAATGTTTGTTGTATAATTTAGCTGG
>JBCBCH010000621.1:0-1275 GCA_038530835.1 Bacteroidota bacterium
CAATTCAACGGTTTAAAACCAGATAATAATCAATTCTTCGTGCAAGACGGGCAAGAAACCCGCTTGGAAACCTTTGACCTCGAATTGGAGAAATCAAAGCTTCGTATGGACAACTTGGTGTTTCCCGTTCACTTGGAATTTGGGCCTTCGCGCTATCGGGAATACGAGGATAACTTTCGCTATTCGTTAAGGAGACAACCACGGTTTGGGATTGGAGGTTATGGTGGCATCAACTTGGGAACCCGACAAAAGTTAAAGTACACTGAGGACGGAAACCGGATTAAGGATAAGTTGAAACGCGATTACAATACCAATAATCTCATTTACGGATTAAGTGCTTTTGTGGGGGTGGAAGGTATTCTATTATATGCCAAATACGACCTCAATCCAATCTTTAAGGACGCTGAAGTAAAGCAAAATAACATTTCGCTGGGCCTTCGCTTCGACTTGTAGGACTTAGCGGGGCAAAGCACGTTGCATGGCCGGGGTAAAGGATTTTTCATCAAATACCTTGAGACAATGCGAGCATTCGATATAGCGGGAGGTGTTGACCCTGAACAAGGGAATCCAAAAGATATGGAAGTAATTGGGCCGTGATACCAAAGTCAAGGTGTTCTGTTGTCCACAGTGGGGACAGGCTATCCCTTTTAAAGGGGTTTGTAAGGCCTTGCCAGGTCGAATTCCAAAGAAAAGTATCATGCCTTGTACTCTTTTTTAGGCGTTATGAGCGGCTTTCCTGTTTTCGCGCTTTCCGTTTGGCTTTGAAAAAGGCTTTGTCCGCTACGTAGAGCGTCTTTTCCACTTCGCAAAACACGATTTCACCGGTTTTATTGGTCAACGCATTGGTTCTTTTGAACTCAATCTCATTTTGTTCGGCTACTTGAGTTTTGATGTGCTCAATTTCCGAATCAGTATAGGTAAAAGTGGCAAACAGATTTTCGTATGCCGGTCGTTTGAATGCTATTTTAGCCGACTTGTCCCAAACGACATAATCATCGCCCAAAAGACTTATGAGTTGGGTCATTGGAAAGGGATCCACTGCGGAGAACATACTTCCGCCAAAAATCGAATTCACATAATTCCGGTTTTTATAGCTAATGGGCAGTTTGACACTGATGCTTTTGAGGTCCTTTTCCACATGGGTGACACGCGCTGTACTTCTGCGGTACATGGGCGAAAGGTTAAAGCCGTATTTGAAAAAAAGATGTTTCCCACCAAAAACTAAGGCAAATCGCCACCAAATTTGGTGGGAAACATCTTTTTTTCAAATACGGC
>JBCBCH010000622.1:0-1272 GCA_038530835.1 Bacteroidota bacterium
GTACGACCCCATCGCGGTGGAAACCGCCAAAACCGAAATTGAAAGCCGAAATCTTACGGAAGCAGAACTAAATTTGGCGAAAGCCCAAATTACAGCTACCCAAGAGGCCAAAAACCTTAAGGTTGAAAAGAGAAAACAACGGGAAGAGAACCTCAAAAAAAGAACGGCTACTTTATGGGATAGCATCAACCCCATCCAAAACGGAATTCAAACTCCTGAGAAAATCATTAGACTGACGCTACTCGTATTTGGAGGTTTGGCCCTTTACAACCTTTATGAAGAATCATGGTTTCTTCTGTACCTCTTGCAAGAAGGTCCTTCAGACTGGGATTTTAGCATTATCGAATTTTTCTTGCCTTTGTTGCTTTTGCCCATAGCCCTATTCTTGTTTTGGAAAAGACACACCCTGGGATGGGTTTTGCTTACGTTATTTTTGACTTATTCCGCGTTTAATTCCATACTATTGTTCTTTATGAACTTGGGCGGACAACCCTCCGGGATTCCCGCCATGGAAGAAATCTTCCCTACCGTTTCCCCAGCGGTTTATGCGATGACCTTACTGTTTTTTGGGAGTTTCGTTTACCTCATTTGCAAACCACAAGTGAGAAGTATCTTCAAAGTTTCGAGTCTTATTATGCTGTTGACCCTTGGATTTACGCTATTTGGAAGTTTGATTTTTGCCTTTTCCGTATTGGCGTGATACTTTTCAAGCTCAATAAATGAATACAAATAAGCATTATATCTAGGCAAACCTTGGGGAACTTAATGGAATCTATATTCAAAAAATATTTTGGCATAATTCTGTTTTTTGCGGCTGTTGTTTTTGTACTCCGCTGGATAAAGCAACAGGAAAAAGAACAAATCGAACGGAACAAAGGTGTTTCAGTTGCAAGAATAGAATATGTTGGAGGCAGACGCTACAAGCTCAGATATAGATTTTTGTACAATAAAAATTGGTACGCAGGCTATGGAAGAGGAAGTATAAATATTTCCAAAAACGATTACTTTAAAGTTGAGTTTGACAAATCGGACCCGTCCACTTCCAATTTGGAACTATCCCAACCTTCTTTAAATCCGATGGATTTGGTCGAGGATGGAATCAAAATTCAAGGAACAGTTGAAAAAATCATGTTTCCTTCGAAGACGCATTTGGATTTGTACGTTAGCTATCAATATCTCAACGAAAATTATTCAGTAAGGACCCGAATGCACAAAGGTAATTTTCGCGTTGTTGCAATCAGCAACCTTTCCACAAGGCAAACTGTCTTTGTG
>JBCBCH010000623.1:0-1256 GCA_038530835.1 Bacteroidota bacterium
GTTTATAAAACCATGATGGATATCAACTATTTGGGCACGGTAGCCTTGACCAAGGCGTTGTTGCCCCATTTCATGGCGCAAAAATCCGGACACTTTGTGACCGTAACTAGTTTGATGGGGAAATTTGGTTCCCCCTATCGCTCAGGGTACTGTGGCGCCAAACATGCGCTACATGGATTTTTTGATGTTTTGCGTATGGAACATGAAATGAACCATATTGATGTGACCATGGTTTGCCCTGGTTTTGTGCAGACGGAAGTGGCCAAAAATGCACTAACCGCTGATGGCACCCCACAAAACGAAAACGATACGGCCACTCAAAATGGTTTGCCTGCAGATATAGTCGCGCAAAAAATCATTAAAGCAATGTTCGGCAAACGGTTTGAGGTATATATCGGTCAAAAAGAGGTTCAAGGAGTCTACTTGAAGCGCTTTTTTCCCAAGCTATTGCATAAAGTTGTGCTTAAAAGTCAAGTTCGTTAAGTCGTAATGGCTAGCTAAAGTTAAACCAGAAACGGACGCCTTCACTTTCTCGGTCTATGTTCAATTTGGATTGAAGTTGGTTCACCAAACGGTTCATTAAGCGAATCCCCATGGAGGAATGGGTACGTTCTTCGGCATCATCCGGTAAGCCTACGCCATTGTCGGTGTATTCAAAATAGCCCTGCTCACCATTTTTGCTAAGATGGATGTAAATCTTACCATTCTCATCATTTTCGGGAAAGGCATATTTGAATGAATTGGATACGAGTTCATTCAAAATCAAACCAAAAGGAATTGCGCGGTCAATATCCAATTCGGTTCCTTCGGCATCGATGGTAATACTGATATTATGTCCGCCCTTTTTGTAAACAGATTGCACACTATTGATAAGACTTTCAATATAACCCTGCATCTCAATCACTGAAAGGTCATCATTTTGATAAAGCTTTTGATGAATCAATGCCATGGCCTTCACCCTGCTCTTTCCCTCTTCCAAGGCCACTATAGCCGCCTTGCTGCGTGTATTTTTCGTTTGCAAGCTCAACAAGCTCGAAACCATTTGCAGGTTGTTTTTCACACGGTGGTGAATCTCCTTGAGCAAAGAGTCTTTTTCAACCAAAGCGTTTTCGATTATGTGTTTTTGCTCGGCAATGAGTCTCTGGTTTTTGATACTTTTCAAATATGCATAAACCAGACCCGCAAAACCCATTAAGGTGAAAATAAGTGAGATGAACACAAAATTGATTTGCTCATCTTTCTCGCGCATTTCACTT
>JBCBCH010000624.1:0-1245 GCA_038530835.1 Bacteroidota bacterium
GTTGAGTTCGCCTCTCTTCGCACGCTCCCAATTCACCGATTGGTTGCCTTTCAGGTATCGGCCAAAACCCAGAAACACTGAAAGGTTCATAATGAAAAAATAATACGGCACGAAAAGCAGCTTTAACCGAATTTGACGGTTCTCCAAAAACCATCCTACCAAAGCGGCAACATAAAAAGCCACTTGGCCCCAGAATAGAAAGCTGTACAATCCAAAAGAAAATAGGCCTTCTTGCAACGCCAAAATATAGTTGGCAGGAATAATCAAGAGCAACAATAAAGGTGTCAACGTCCAGCGCAACACGCGATGGGAGATGTATTGAAAGGACAGGGTTCCATATTTAAAAATGTTCAAGAGTTTTCGCAAACGCACTACAGATTGAATACCCCCTGCCGAAATACGGATTTTACGTTTCAATTCTTCTTTTACGTTCGCAGAAGCTGTCTCAATAGCATAGGCTTCGGGGTTGTATTGAATGGTAAAACCTTTCATGGCAACCCGAAGCGAAATCATGAAGTCATCCAAAAGGGTGTCTTTTTCAACTTCTTGCCACAATTTTGTTCGAATGGCGAACAGTTCTCCTGCGGCGCCCACCACGGAATACAATTCGGCATCCCATTTTTTCAATTGGGATTCGTATTTCCAATAGAGTCCCTCACCCGCCCCAGCAGCATTGTCGCTTTCTTTGGAATAGATTCTTTTTTCACCCGAAACGCATCCCACTTTTGGATTGCTGAACAAACGAACAATTTCCAAAATAGAGTTTTCACCTAAGTCGGTATTTGCATCGGAAAAAATAACAATAGGCGTTTTCACAAAGGCCATTCCGCGATTCATTGCAGCAATTTTACCAGCCCGTTCATCCTTGTGGTAGACTTCTACATTTTCATATTGTCTCAATTTCTCAGGAGTACCATCATCTGACCCATCGGTGACCCAAATTTGTCTCACCTTTTCTTGAGGATAGTTTAAGCTTTGGGAGTTCTTTACTTTTTTATCCAAAAAGTCTTTCTCATTGAAAGCACTTACAAACAAAGTGACCTCTGGCTCATAATCTTTGCTGAATTCGTTTGCGTTGCTACCACCAAACATTCGTTTTATTTTGATAAGCACGAACAATACAATGCCGTACCCCAAATAGGAATAGAAAATTATGGCCAAGGCTATCCAGAAAAAATATGCTAGTGCTTCCATGTGTTTGGTTTTTTAGACGGCAATTAATTTTTTAGAAGGAACCCGTTCCCA
>JBCBCH010000625.1:0-1242 GCA_038530835.1 Bacteroidota bacterium
GAAAAATCACATGTGCTACCAGCGCTGATTCGTAAAATCCATTTGGGTAAAGCGTTGGAAAATGCAGATTGGGAAACCATTGACCAAGATTTGAATCATCTACCGATAGAAGGGATATCTGGAAATAGTTCCGAATCCGAAAAACTCGGGATTCTTCAGAAATACGGTATTACAAAAAATGAAAACAGCAGCGTATCCGTGGAAATCTGGGGCAGCGGCAAACCCATGCGAGAGTTCTTGTGGTCAGAGGATATGGCAGATGCCTGTGTATTCATCATGGAAAAACGTGATTTTAGCGACACCTATGAGACGGGGTCAACAGAAATCCGAAATACGCATGTGAACATTGGTACTGGAAAAGATATCAGTATTGCTGATTTAGCCGAGCTAATCAAGGAAAAACTTGGCTTTGAAGGTCAGTTTGTTTTCAATACATACAAACCAGACGGAACCCTTAAAAAACTTACCGATGTGACGAAACTCCAACAACTGGGTTGGAAACATAGCGTTGAGTTGGATATGGGTATTGAACAAATGTATCATTGGTATTTGGCCAAAGGCACTAGCAACTCCAGACTTTAGTACATGTCGGTAAAGGTTCTAAGTTATCTTTGGAATACGGCTGAAAAATTCGCAAACCAAAGTATTCGGTTCGCAATAGGAATTATTTTGGCGCGTATTCTTTCTCCAAGGGACTATGGGTTATTAGGTCTTTTGATTGTTTTTACGGCAATCGCTCAGATTTTCGTCGATAGTGGATTTAGCAAAGCACTAATTCAGAGAAACGACAAAAATCCAAATGATGTCAATACCACTTTTACCTTCAATCTATTAATATCCGTTGTACTTTATATCCTCCTGTTTTTTGCCGCGCCACTAATTGCAAATTTTTACGAGGAAGAAATACTGGTTGACCTTTTAAGGGTGTTGGCTTTCACCCTTATCTTGAATGCTCTATTTACGATACAAAACACGGTTCTTTCAATAGACCTTGATTTCAAGCGAATAGCGTTTATAAAATTCGCGGGGATTGCCCTTAGTGGGATTATTGCCATGGTTTTGGCCCTAAAGGGTTTTGGAGTCTGGGCTCTGGTAATCCAGCACCTAAGCAAATCACTTATCACCCTTGTTTTTTATTGGGCTACCAAAGTTTGGAAACCTGTTTTGATGATAAACAAGGAGTCCCTCAAACGACTCTTTGGTTTCGGAATTAACATCACGCTATCCTCACTGCTGAATTCA
>JBCBCH010000626.1:0-1224 GCA_038530835.1 Bacteroidota bacterium
TGAGCGCTTTAACCGAACTAAAATGAAGGCACTTATTGAAGGTTTTTCAAAACTGGACAAAACTGAAAAAATGGCTTGGTTGGCGGAAAATTATACGTCAAATCCTGAAAAAACCGTCGCACTCCTTCAAAAATACTGGAACTCGGATTTGGAAACCCAGAAGGTCCACGATGAGTTTATCGAAAACACCTTGTCCAATTATTATCTGCCTTTCGCTATTGCGCCCAATTTTAGCATTAATGGGAAAAACTATGTCATTCCCATGGTCATTGAGGAAAGTTCGGTGGTAGCTGCAGCGAGCAAAGCGGCCAAATTCTGGGGGTCGCGAGGCGGATTCAAAGCGGAAGTATTGGGTACAGAAAAAGTAGGACAAGTATATTTTATCTTCCAAGGAGAAGCCACCAAACTAGAACGTTTTTTTGAGGAAATCCACTCTAAACTTTTAGCAAGTGTTGCGCATATCACCCAAAGCATGGAAAAACGAGGAGGTGGTGTCCAGAGTATTGCCTTGCGGGATAAAACCCAAGATATTCCAGGATACTTCCAACTGCATTGCACCTTTGAAACGAAGGATGCCATGGGTGCCAATTTTATCAACTCTTGTTTGGAACAATTCGCGAAATCCTTACAAGAACTAGCCGGTTCATATGTTGGTTTTTCCGAAACGGAAAGAAACATAGAGGTGGTCATGAGCATTCTCTCCAACTACGTCCCCAACTGTTTGGTAAAAGCTTCGGTAAGTTGCCCCGTTGCAGATTTGCACGAAGATTTAGATAAGGCCAACACTTTTGCTCAAAAAATGATGCAGGCCATTGCCATCGCCAAAGCAGAGCCCTATCGTGCCGTGACCCACAACAAAGGGGTCATGAACGGAGTAGACGCCGTGGTTTTGGCTACTGGAAACGACTTCCGCGCGGTAGAGGCAGGTGTGCACGCGTACGCGGCTAAAGACGGTACCTATTCCAGCTTGACCCATGCTTCCATTGAGGAAGGTATCTTTCATTTTTGGATTGAAATACCATTGGCTTTGGGCACCGTGGGAGGACTTACTTCGCTACACCCTATGGTAAAGCTTGCTTTGGAGGTTTTACAAAATCCTACCGCACAAGAACTGATGCAGGTTGTAGCTGTGGCGGGATTGGCCCAAAACTTTGCTGCTTTGAACTCTTTGGTCACTACCGGAATCCAAAAGGGGCATATGAAAATGCACCTTTTAAATATTAT
>JBCBCH010000627.1:0-1224 GCA_038530835.1 Bacteroidota bacterium
CTTTTTGGAAGGCAATCCGTATTGTGAAGTGGCATGGCACCAGTTGGGCAAAATGTACTATGTACAAAATATGTACTTGGAGGCCTTGACCGCTTTTGACTTCGCCATTATTTCTGATGATACTTTTATTGGGGCCTATTTTGAAAAAGGTAAAGTACTCGAAAAACTGGGTCGATACAATGAAGCCATTGAAAACTACGAAATCACCATTACCATAGAGGACCCAACTTCCCATGCCTATTTACGATTGGGACGTTGCCATGAAAAATTGGGGAACGACGACCTCGCAAAATACTACTATTACAATACCGTTCACGAGGACCCACTACTCGATAAAGGTTGGTTGGCCATAACGGACTTTTATCACCAAAAAGGCAACCATGAAAAGGCCTTGTTTTATATCAACAAGGCGATAAACATTGATGGTGAAAATCCATTGTATTGGAAAAGAGCGGCCAACTTGTACTTCAGTCTGAGCAATTGGGACGAAGCGGACTTTGCATTTAAACAGTCCGTGGATTTGGGGAATTACGAACTCGACACTTGGCTCATGTGGGCCCAAACCTTGAAACGCACCAAAGAGTACGTTTCGGCATCACAAGTAGTGCAACAAGGCTTGGAGTTTTATCCCGAAACGGCAGAATTGTATTTTATGATGTCCGGATTGCAACTCATACTGAAGAGCCATAAATCTTCCAAGGATTTTATGGCCAAGGCCCTTGAGTGCGAGGTAGATGGATTGCAGTTCTTTGAACAACAATTTCCCGAATTGTCAAAAATTGCATGGGTGGGCGCCTTAATTTCCGAAAGCAAAAAAGCTTCTACGTAATTTTGCTTTCATGAAACAACGCAAAACACTGGACTACGTTCTGGTGACCTTGAAAGGAATGGCCATGGGTGCAGCGGATGTAGTTCCTGGCGTTTCGGGAGGTACCATAGCCTTTATTTCTGGTATTTATGAGGAATTGATTGCCTCTATCAACAAAATTGACTTCGGCCTTGTCAAAATCTGGAGAAACGATGGCTTTAAGGCGCTTTGGAAACATATCAACGGGAATTTCTTACTCGCCCTTTTCTCAGGCATCTTCTTAAGTGTGCTTTCCTTGGCCAAAGTCTTGAGTTGGCTGTTGGAGAACCAAGCTATTTTGCTTTGGTCCTTTTTCTTCGGACTGGTTTTGGCCAGTATCTTTTTGGTTGGGAAAGAAATCAAAAAGTGGGATGTTG
>JBCBCH010000628.1:0-1214 GCA_038530835.1 Bacteroidota bacterium
CCGAAGAAAAACGGGTAAGGTTGTCTTGTGAATTTTGTACTCGAATTTGGTTTCGGGATAGGGAGAGAAGGGCTTTTGCCGAAGACGGAGGTCGTTTTGTGAACCCTATCAACTTTATCGATAAAACAAGACAAACCCTTTCACAAACTGTTTTCACCAACACTTTGGCTTTTGACCGAGATTTTGAAAAGCATTCGGTAAATGCTTCTGCTGTTCTGGAGCAAACACGGATACGTTTTGAATCCACGTCAATTTCCGATAATAATGAAGTATCTTCTGTGATTCCTGAGGCCTTCTCTCCAAATGCACGAGCGACCTCGTTCTCCGTTCCCGAAAACTTGAATTCAATCCTGTTTTTGGGTGGCTACGAATATGACAATCGCTATTCCATTAGTGGCTCGGGACGTCGGGATACCTCTTCACGCTTTTCACCCGAAAATGCATCGCAATGGTTTTTCTCAGGAGCTTTGGGTTGGAATATTTCCAATGAACCTTGGTTCGATGTAGAAGCAGTAAATAGTTTGAAATTGCGTGCCAGTTACGGGGAAACCGGAAATAATAGAACGGGAAACGCTGTGAATCAATTTTTACCCACTTTGGGCTTAAACCTTCCTACTGCCTTAAACGATGAAACCTCAGCGGGAATTAGCCCAAACAATGCAGCCAATCCAGATTTGCGTTGGGAAACCCAAATCAAACAGAACTATGGGTTCAGCTCCGCTTTCCTGTATGACCAGATAAAAAATGTTGCTGTTGAAGGCATCCACACCTTGCACTCCATTGAAAAGCACGTCGAAATCCCAACCATCGTATTCCGCTCTAAGATTGATGGCATAAGTAAAGTCTGGGTTTGGATTGCCGATAACAGCGCGGTCATCCAAGCTGATGAACCCATCTCCATTCACATCACGAAAACGAACATCTCCAGGTTGTACGGGCACCGCAGCTGATGAATTGTTAGGCAGCGCCGCATCGATTTCTTCTTGGGTGGAAAATACGCCATCGGCAACCAAACCAAAAAAGTGGAATGGCGCTTCACCTTCAGCCAAGCGATTCAGAGCGGAAGCAAAAGGTGGATTCAATCGTGCTCTTTCAATCGGTTCGCCAGAGGCTCCTAGACTTTCCACAATGCTTTCCGCACGGGTAACATTGGCCCAAAAATTCCATTTGAACTTGCCTTTATAATCGTTATACCCTAAAGTTAACTCTACCCC
>JBCBCH010000629.1:0-1209 GCA_038530835.1 Bacteroidota bacterium
CTCGGCAGGGGGTTTTCAGAAAGTATGAATGCCAATCGATAACAATATCCGAAACCGCAAAAAACTTGGTGGTGATATCATTGCCGTCCAAATCAATTGCGAAGGACCGTGCAAAACCGGTTTCCATAAAATAATAATATGGTGCGATTTTACCCGATTCCATCAAAAACTGATTTTTTGAAAATGAAATCGCCTCAAATTGGGCTAGAATGAGTTCCAACTCTGGGGGAGTGAAATTGGAAGGCTTGAAAATGGTTTTTAAAAATTCGTTTTCCCTCATGAACCTATTCACGGTTTCCTGTGATTGAATCCCTAAGTCGAAGCATTAAGATACTGTAAATGTCCGTAAAACCAACACATATGGTATGATTTATGGAGAAATTTGCCATTTGGTCAAAAAAGAACATCTTACACTATCATCTTCCCATATTCATAGGAAAGGAATACCTAAGTGCCTTCTACTTTCAGGTAAACGAAGTAACCATCAAAACTTCAAAAAAGGATTGATTTCCATCAAGGAAACCGAGAGAATCTGAAATTCTTATAAATCGAGTTTTACGATAATGAATTCAGACCTTCGGTTTATGTCATGTTGTTCATTGGTGCAGCGTACGCCGTTTTTACACTCATTCAACAGAACCTGTTCCCCGTAGCCGATGGCACTTTGGATTCTTTCAGCGTCAATTCCCTGGGAAATAATGTAATCTGCAGTGGATTTGGCCCGTCGGTCGGACAGTCGCTCATTGTACACATCGCTGCCTCGAGAATCGGTATGCGCTTCAATCTTGATGACCATTTTGGGGTATTCTTTCATGACCTCAACAATTTTATTGAGTTCTTGTGCGGCGTCAGGTCGAATATCGGCCTTGTTCAAATTGAAATAGATATTGTCAATTTTGATTTTCATGACCCCATCTTCTTTTACGATGAGCTTGTTCAATTCCTTGGTAATTTCCAAAGGCACATTGTTTTCAAAATCTTTTTCCGAGGTACAGGTAAAGGTTTCCTCGCCCGGCAAATACCCATCTTTGCTATAGGCCACCTTATATTCGGTTTCACATTCCAAGGGTGTTTCAAATTGGAACGCGCCATAAGGGTCCGTAAGGGTTTGAGCAAGCAGGGTTCCATCTTCGGCATATAACATCACTTTTACATCAACGGTAGGTTGTGCATTGGCCTTTCGAACGATGGTTCCCTTGACCGTTTGGA
>JBCBCH010000630.1:0-1199 GCA_038530835.1 Bacteroidota bacterium
GTAATCTATCTTCTTACGGGTGGAAACATATTCGTTGAAGAACCAATCGATGTTTTCTTGTGCTTGTGCTTCCAATAAATACCGGAGTTCAACCAACGAGACAATTGGAAAACCTTGAACGGCTTCTTTTCAAGTAACAAGAAGTTAAAGTTCCAGTTCTTTAAGGATACCGAAGACCCCTACTACAACCAGGTGTTTTATGTACCTATAGCCAACTTCAACGTTTATGATGGCATTACCCCTGGTATGCGACTCTACAACAAAACTTTCTTGGAGAGACCTTTCAATTATGATATATCACCCACGTATTCCTTTTTGGAGAAAACACTAGTTGGAAAAGCATCGTTCCGCTATCGGAAGTATCACGGAAAGAGTGGATTGTACGTGTCAAACTATTCTTTATCCGCACGGACGCAACACTTTCAAGTCAATTCTAGGTCTTCAACCGTCACGCCCTCTGTGCTTCTGGGATGGCGTCCAGATGATTTAAGGTCAAATCGAAGGCAAAGTCTTTTATTTCGCTATGTGAATATTTTTAGAAGTATTGACCCTTCTATTGCCGACGAAATCGACACTGACCCAGATTACAGTGTATTCAATGTTCGCTTCAGGGATGTGGACAACAACATCATCAACTATAGCGCTTGGGCATTGGATGCCCAGCATGCCGCGGATTTCAGTAAGCTTACTTTTGAATTGGAATATCGCAAGCTATTTGAAAGTAATCGACAATTAAATCTGCGTCTTTTTGGTGGGAAGTTCCTGCGCAACAATACCGACTCTGACTTTTTTAGTTTCGCTTTGGACCGCCCTACAGATTATCTTTTCGACCTACCGTATTTGGGGCGTTCTGAAGATTCGGGAATATACAGTCAGCAGATTATTATCGCTGAAGGAGGGTTTAAATCTCAACTACCCGACCCCTTCGCCGATGATTGGATTATAACCGGAAATGCCAGTACCAATATCTGGAGGTGGATTGAGGCATATGGGGATATCGGTTTCATAAAAAATCGTGGCGAGAATGCTCGATTCGTGTACGACTCGGGAATCCGACTCAATTTGGTCACTGATTATTTTGAGCTTTATTTTCCAGTATACTCCAAACTGGGATGGGAAATTGCTGAACCCAATTATGGTGAACGAATTCGCTTTGTAGTAACCATTAGTCCGAGAACTTTGATTGGACTATTCGCTAG
>JBCBCH010000631.1:0-1190 GCA_038530835.1 Bacteroidota bacterium
TACCCGAATGTACAAAGGCACTTCCGTTGGATTCTGTGATTTTATCTGCATGATGGGATTTGTCTCCCAACCCTATGGCGATTCTTACATCTATATTCCGAAACTGTTTGATGCAGGCTTTGATGTATACCGCAGCTTCCAGGGCCTTTTCTGGAGTAGTTTCCAGTTGAAAACTATCCCCACGGTAAACTTCCCATTGCTGGGGCTCGTTTCCATAATGGTCCAAAGCGGCTTTAAGGTTTGGCAGCCACTCAGATACGTCATGCCCGGTTGAATTCTTTATGTCGCCAGTCAGTATTGCAATCATTTTCGATGAGGTATGTTTAAATAATATCTGCTATTTCGCAGATATTTCGAAATATCTGTAAATAAACAGATAATCAAAAATATCTGTAAAATAGCAGATAATCAAAAATATCTGTAAAGTAGCAGATAATAAGGGGGATTCATAGTAAAGGAAACCTCCCTGTCCTATCTGTTTTGACGCTACTGTCCCGGTATTTTCTCCCTGAAATTGGGAGTAAGTGCACCATTTGCCCATGTTAAACGACGGGTCTCAACCGTTTTTTGAACCCACTCACTAGCTTCATCCAAAATACTATGCGTTTCTTTTTTGAAAATGATTTTATCCGGTTCGCCACCTTCATCATCTGGAAAAATAAAGGTTTCGCCATAATAAAATATCCCAGCTTCCGACACCTGGGACAGCTCCCCAATTTTTAAAAGACCATTTTCCGTAGGGAAAAAATACACCTCGCCTCCTTCCATGCCACAGGCCTCCGAAACATAATCCACAACCAAAATGTTTTTTAGCCCCGGAAGACCCCTGCCATTCATAGTCTTGATGTAAATACTGGTATTGCTCAATGGAAGCTGCTCCTCAGTATACTTGCCTTTATCGAGAATCCTAATATTGAGAAAAGGCCCTTCATTGGTTTTGGAATACGCGAAGAAATAAGGTTTTCCATTGATGGATTTTTTCTCTAAAGAAAGCAATCCACCCAAAATGTACCCTACGGTGGTGTCGTACTTTACTTTGTAAAAAGGAGAATCAAATCCTCGGTAGGGCCAAGAGAATTCAGTTTTTTCAATGATTTCAACCCATTCGCCGATTTTTAAAAGTTCTAAGACTTCCGATTCAGTTTTGGGTGCACTTCTTAATTTGACATTATCGCCGAAAACAAAAACCT
>JBCBCH010000632.1:0-1187 GCA_038530835.1 Bacteroidota bacterium
TTTCTGAAATCTTGGCTATTTCGGAAATCTCAGCATGGTCATAGCCCTCAATCAAATATAATTTCAGCACCAGGCCATATTTATCGGGCAATTGCTCCATGGCCAATTTGATTTCGTCTATATCTACTTCATCTTCAACGGTCCAATCCTCCTCATCTACCGGTATGGCAGCCATATGTTTTTCCTCTAAAGGAGTAAGTCGTTTTCGATTCGATTTCAAAAAATCTATACTCCGGTTTACCACAATTTTTTTTAACCAAGCCCCAAAAGTCACTTCGCCCTTAAATTGATCAATGCGTTGAAACGCCTTGATGAACGATTCTTGTAATACATCCTCTGCGTCATCTGGGTCTTTTACAAACCTTAGGGCAACAGTAAACATGCCCTCGCAATACTGCCGATACAGTTGCATTTGGGCCTTACGGTTGTTGGCCTTACATTGTTCTACCAGTTCAATTTGAAACACGGTCGACTTTGGTGTTGGTTTTGTTCTTTGTTTGTAAGGACGATGGAAAAATCGTCACGTTGCAAAATCTTTAATTTTTATGAAACAAAAAAAACCTGTCACGATGGACAGGTTTCATATTACCTTGTATTTCAGAGGCTATTCGTCAAGTAGCAAGTTCAAATGAACCGTGATATTATCGCGTGTTGCCTTGCTGTAAGGACAAATCTCATGAGCCGCTTCTACCAATTGCTCCCCTGTTGTTTTGTCAACCGTAGGCAAATAGGCGTCTAACGTAGCTTCTAGAAAAAAACCGTCATCCTCCTTGTTGAAGGCAATGGTAGCGGTCACGCTAAAATCACCCAAATCCGATATTCCATGGCCCTGGGCCACGGCTTGCAAAGCGCCTGCAAAGCAGGTGGAATACGCTGCTGCAAAAAGTTCCTCCGGGTTGGTACTTTTGGCATTTGGTTTTCCGGATGGACCAGGCATACTGATATCATAATCCAATACGCCATCTTCACTAGAAACATGACCGTTTCGGCCCCCAGTATTGGTCGCCTTGCTTTCAAAAATTGTTTTCATATCAAAAGGTTTTGTTTTGTATTCGACAAGCTCCGTTTACCGTATCGCAAAGCACAAGACATGGAATACAATTGAAAAAGTACCAAATGTCAAAGAATGTCGGAAAGAATTCAGGATTAAATTTTTGTAAAGCAAATCACAATTCCATCATAAATTG
>JBCBCH010000633.1:0-1155 GCA_038530835.1 Bacteroidota bacterium
TGGAATAGCCGTAGACATCATTCCCACACCTAGACCAGCGATGATATTCGTAGCTGCTCCAGTATCTGACTGTCGTACGATAGAGTTCACAGGTTTGGTACCCGTACCGGTATAGTATTCTGTTACTTTACCTACTGCTAGACCTGCAACAAGACCTGCAATGGTTGCCCAGAAAACGCCCATTGAAGTGAATTCTTTTCCACCTTCAATCCATGACTCGGGCAACATCCCGTTAATAATGAAATAAGAAGCGACCAACATTAATCCAGCAGAACCGAATTCTCCAATATTCAAAGCTGTTTGCGGGTTTCCGCCATCTTTTACACGAACGAAGAACGTTCCAATGATGGACATGATAATCCCTACAGCTGCTAAAGCCAAAGGCAAATACACGGCACCAAGGCCATCAAAAGCAGCTTGAAATTCTGGAAGCCCTGCAAAAACAGCTCCCAAAACCATGGTTCCAATAATAGAACCTACATATGATTCGAAAAGGTCAGCGCCCATTCCGGCAACATCCCCAACATTATCTCCCACATTATCCGCAATAGTTGCTGGGTTCAAAGGGTGGTCTTCAGGAATACCTGCTTCAACTTTACCTACTAAATCGGCACCTACGTCAGCGGCTTTGGTATAAATACCACCACCAACTCTTGCAAAAAGTGCAATGGAAGAAGCACCTAAGGAGAATCCAGAAAGTACGTTCAATACTTCACCCAAAGCCCAGCCCTGACCACTATATAACATGAACAATCCGCTAAGTCCCAACACACCAAGACCTACAACACCGAGTCCCATAACGGCACCTCCAGCGAAGGCTACTTCTAGCGCTTTCCCCAATGAAGTTCTAGCAGCATTGGTAGTACGAACGTTCGCTTTTGTAGCGACTTTCATACCGATAAATCCTGCTAAAGCAGAACAAATTGCCCCCACGATAAAGGAAACGGCCACCATGCCATTGGAACCCTCTTCATTAGAACCTTTGAAAAAGAGCAAAACGGCCACTGCAACCACAAAAATGCTCAGTATTTTGTACTCTGCCTTGAGGAAAGACATGGCACCATCGGCAATGTTCTTGGCAATACCTGCCATGGTTTCGTCCCCCACTTCTTGTTTGGATACCCACGCGTTTTTGATAAAGACAAAAATCAACGC
>JBCBCH010000634.1:0-1142 GCA_038530835.1 Bacteroidota bacterium
AGAACTGTTCGCAGACTACCTGGATACCGTGGGGTTCAATGCAGAACCTGTTTTGATGACCTACCCAGACCATCCTGACATCAGCACCCTCTTTTCGGATATTCAAAAAGCTCTTCCAGAACACGAATTTACCACCACGGACAAGGTAATGCATCGGTTGTGGAAGGTTGATGACATGGAATACAAGGAAAAGCTCATTGCCGCTTTTCAACTGTTGGAGGCCCTATATATTGCCGATGGACACCATCGAAGTGCCTCATCGAACCTATTGGCGCATCGTATGGAAAAGTCCAATCCAACCCATAGTGGTAGTGAGGCCTATAATTTTTTCATGACCTATTTGATTCCTGAGTCCCAAATCAAGATTTATGAGTTCAACAGAATGGTCAAGGATTTAAATGGACATTCCACAGAAGAGTTTTTGATAACGTTGGACACCTATTATCGGATTGAAAAAAAAGACGATGGGTTGTACAAGCCGTCACGCAAACACCATTTTTCCATGTATTTGGACGGTGAATTCTATTCTCTATACTTGCGGAAAACCATTTATGAATTTACCGATGCCCTGAGCGCATTGGATACCCAAATTCTATTCAAAACCATTTTAGAGCCCATATTAGGAATTCAAGACCTTCGAAATGATAAGCGTATTTCATACGGGTATGGAAAACACAACATCATTAAAATGAAGGACAGTATTGATAAAGGCGATTTTAAGGTAGGTTTTAGCTTGGTTCCTATCACCATTGGAGAAATCAAGGCCATTGCCGACGCTGGATTGGTTATGCCCCCAAAAAGCACCTATATCGAACCCAAATTACGAAGCGGGTTGGCCATTTACGAGTTTTAAAAATTGAAGATGAGCATTACGAAGAATCTCGCAAGCATAAAACAGACCATCCCAGAAGGGGTAACCTTGGTCGCGGTATCCAAAACCAAACCCAATGAGGCGCTTTTGGAGGCTTATGAATCAGGACAACGCGTTTTTGGCGAAAACAAAGTGCAAGAAATGGTTCAGAAATGGGAAACCCTTCCCAAAGACATTCAGTGGCATATGATTGGCCACGTACAACGCAACAAGGTAAAATATATGGCCCCTTTCGTATCGTTGATTCATGGGGTTGACAGCTTTCGCTTAT
>JBCBCH010000635.1:0-1141 GCA_038530835.1 Bacteroidota bacterium
TAGGAGATTTGAAAAAAGCTGCTACCTGCTTGAAACCACCGCCCCAATTCTCTACCCCCAAAAGTGCAAGCTTTTGTCCGCCCTTCTCTAAATAACGGTGTTCATTCAGCAACAAATCAAAGCCCATATCCTTCTGAAGGTCTTTCAGGTCTTGAAGGTTTTTTGCTTTTGCTTCCTTGGAAGGCCATCCGGTGTAATCGCCATAATCATGATTCCCCAAAATGGAGTATTTCCCATCTTTAGCTTTCAACGTACTAAACAGCTCCGCCCATGGGGTCATTTCTTCAGCTTTGTTGTTGACCATGTCACCTGTGAACAAAATCACATCACTTTGTTGTTTGTTGATGAGGTCTATTCCATAGGAAACCTTGTCGTAATTGTCGAAACTGCCACTGTGCACATCGGAAATCTGTGTGATTTTATAACCGTCAAAAGCTTCAGGCAAATCTTCGAATTCCAACACGTAATCCAGTACTTTGTAATTGTACTTCCCCTTGTACATACCATACAGCAAGGCTCCAAAAGGCAGTGCGCCCAATCCTAATGCCAGGGTACTCACGAATTTTCTACGGGAAGGAAAATAAGGTCCGTTACCCCCACTTGCTTCCGTGTTTTTTCGATAGACTGCCGTAATGATGCGCACCACATCTTCCAAAAGCATCAAGGCCGCCATTACTAATCCAAGCACCAAAAACGAAAAGAAAACCCCTCCTGCAATGGCCGTTCCTGGTTGCATGGCTGAACCGGGTTGATAGTTACTCATCCGAATAAGAAAATACACCCAAATCCCTAAAAAGAAAACCACATAGGCCCAGTGCATCCATTGGCTTTTAAAAAGGGTGCGAAACGTTTGAAATCCATACACCGCAAAAACCACATAGAAAATGGAAATAACAATCAGAAAACGTGACATGTCAATTTTTTTGCAAAGGTATCTCTTAAAGAGAAACCCAAAAGTAATGGGCTTCTATTTAACGATAGCAACAATTTGACGAATTGTTTCGGTTTGTGTTACAGCAAATGATGCTTCGCGCAAATGTTTTGAACTGTTTATGTCGATTTTGTCATCGTCATTGAGATATACCTTATCGTATTCCTTCACCGCCACACATGAGGAGAAGAAAAACATCAGTACTAGGGG
>JBCBCH010000636.1:0-1129 GCA_038530835.1 Bacteroidota bacterium
CACTTTACATATGAGTTGTGGTGGATAAAGATTCCGTGTCGCGGCACGGAATGACTATAATTGGTCATTCAGAACTCGCCTACCAATCCGTTCAGGTGGGTTTCTGAATCTATTTTCAATAAACGGCTAATCCTGATTTAAACTATTTCATCCCATTCAAATAGTCTTGTACGAAGCCAATCCAATTATGAGAAGGGATGTTTGGGTCCATATAATAATCGGGTTGAATACCCTTGCCATCAATGGCCATTTCAGGAATACGAAGGCTTTTGGAAAGGCTATAGCCCAATTCAAAGTCGCCACATGGGGATTTGGCAAAGTACATGTTTGAAATATCCAAAACCCCTTGGGTGGTGGTGCCATACAGTTTTACTTTTCGGCTCTGTTTGGCGGCCAACAAAAATTGTTCTGCTGTACTCCCATTGTTCTCATTGATGAGAATCGCTACATTTTTGGGGTAGGGTAGTATTTCGGGGTAGGTGGTAATGTCCAAATCGGTGGAATCCACATTCACGAATTCTCCCAAGCGTTTTGATAACTTGTCGTAAGAAGTTTGGGCCCATTCTTTTTCTGAATCCGTAAAATCATATTTGGGGTTTTCAATAAAGTCAAGCATTCTCTGGTTGTTCAAAGGGGTAGAATACAGCAGCACCGCAGGTGTACGTATGGGATTGGTATACAGTAGCGGCAACAATTCTCGATAACTACGGTCAGACCCACCGCCATTATTGCGAATATCAATGATACAATTGGGAGTTGATGTTAGGGCATCCTTATTTGCGAAAATCACACTATCGATGGTTCTTTTCTCGTTACCCTGAAAAGTAGGTATGCGCAAATATGTGGTGTTTTCGTCCAATTGTTCAAAGTAGGGTTTGTTCCCCGACATGGTTTTGAAATATCGCGTCACCTCATCTCCGGCAGTCACTTTAGGGAATTCTCGTTCTAGTGTGATGAATCCTGCCTTGAAATATGCGCCGTCCAAGAGCTCTGTCCGGTCAAAATGTCTTGGAGAGTGGTCACGCATGTAATATACACACGAATTGTCTGCGTTGATTTTAAGTTTGACTTGTCCTTCGGTCCAGTACGCGCCATCGGCTTCAATGATAAACCCCAAGTAAGCGCCTTC
>JBCBCH010000637.1:0-1127 GCA_038530835.1 Bacteroidota bacterium
CCATCCAAATGCACCAAATGTCCATCAGAGCGGTCTTTCACTTGTCCAGGCGCCAAAGACAGGGTCTGACCGTGCAAATCCGGTAAAAATGCTTCGGACCATCTCGCAAATTCTGCTTCTGCAAGAACTGGACATTATGCGAAAAGTACTTTCAGAAGCAGAATTTGCGACCTGGGCTGAAGCATTTTTGCCTGATCTACATCACCAAAAGCTCTCTTTGGAACCTGGACAAGTAAAAGACCGTTCCGACGGGCACTTGGTACATTTGGATGGTGTGAATTTCTCAAGAGCGTGGTGCCTTTATCCTTTAAAGGACAACAACAATGCCTACAATCTAGCCACCGAGCACTTGGACTATTCCCTTTCCAAAATAACGGATGGTGATTATGCCGGACAACATTGGTTAGGCTCATTCGCGCTTTATGCGTTTAAAACCAAATCCGAAGCATCGCGGTGAGCGCATGAAAGAAATCGAAATTCCATCCGAAACCGAAATCCTGTCTGCAACCCTTTTTGAAGGTGCTCAAAACGATACCATCCTCGTGATTGCTTCCGCCACGGGCGTAAAACAAGAGTATTACCAAAAGTTTGCACAATTTGTGGCTGACAGTGGGATTTCAGTTATCACATTTGACTACAACGGCATTGGTCGCTCATTAAAAAAAACCATCAAACAACTTGATAACAACGCGGCAGATTGGGGTCGGAATGATTTAGAACACGTTATTCAATATGCATTAAAGCATTATCCGAATGCCAAAAAGATGGTGCTCGGTCACAGTATTGGTGGGCAATTGATTGGCCTCGCCGCATCGTCCCAAAAGCTTGACAAAATCGTTTTGGTTGCTGCCCAATCAGGGTTTTGGAAGTTTTGGAAGGGCGTGGGTAGGTTAAAAATGTGGTTTAATTGGCATGTTCTTTTTCCAGCATTTCTATACATCTTTGGCTATCTAAAGGCCAAAAAAATCAGTGGAATGGAAAACCTCCCCAAAAATGTGGCCAATCAATGGCGCAATTGGGGCAAACACCCTGATTATATTCTAAGTGATCGTTCCATTACCGAGTTCCATTACCAAAAGATATCAACTGCCATAACTGCTTTTAGTATTGTCGATGATGATTTGGCT
>JBCBCH010000638.1:0-1122 GCA_038530835.1 Bacteroidota bacterium
GAATGCGGTACCGTGCCCGATGTTCGGTTCGGGTTTCATCCCCAAAATCCAAAAAACGCTGCTCCAAGCGATAGCGGTGCTCAAAAATGAACTCCCACACCTTGTTTTTAAGAATGAATTGCTGAAAAATCCGGTGTTCACGGCTATCGCGGTCGCCTTCCTCTTCCAAAAAAGTGGGGTCGGTTTTGATAAACGCGTAGCCTCCTGTCGCAATGGCGTTGGGATTGATGTGGTAGTTCAGTCCCGTTCGCAGTAAAAGCTGATTAAAGTTGTCTGCGGTTTCATAATAACGGAACTGCGCTTCGGAATGAATGCTGAAGCGTTCGGAAATTTTGTTCATCCCGAAGTACATATACCATCCTCCAAATTCTTCCTCTGGGTTGGTTTGTGCCCCTACCAAAAAAGGAATCAGTAGGATGGTAAAATATAATTTCTTCATAAAGATGGGCTAGGGTTACTCTAGCGTAATGGTTTTGGTTTTGGTAAAAGGAGAAAGCTCCAACGCTTCAATTTCTTGTTGGTACGCTTTCCATTTTTGGTTTAAAAAGGCATTGGTTTTCCCCAAAGCTGCTTTCACCTCTTCTTCAGCAAACTGAATCAAATTCTGCTCTGTTTGGGTAACGCCTGACTTTCGTGTTTGCACGTAGTAGCTTGCAGTATTCACGCGCTGCATTACACTGATTTCTGGATTTCGGGTGATACCTTGTCGTTTGTCTTCTTTTCCGATAAATAAGGCAACAATACTATCAATCTCTTTTACAATACTGTCGGAAGCCTTCATGGCATCTTTGTACTTCTCTTTGTCCATTTCCTTCATTTCCTTCTTCAATCGGTTGGCCAAGTTCTTTCTTTCTACCAAAGCTTTCACTGCGTCTGCACTGGCTTGTGTGAACTTTTCCAATTTTTTGGCTTCGTCATAAACACCTTGCACGTCTGCGTTGGATACCGAAAGTCTTGGGTCGGTTTTTACGGTGATGCTGGTGGAATCCATTGCGCTGCCATAATGTACTTTTACTTTGTAATTGCCTGGTTTTACCGCAATACCACCTCTTTCATTTTTCTTTTTAGAGATTTTTCGAGAAGGGCGGTCGGGTCCTTTTTCATCCAACTCCCAGTACATTC
>JBCBCH010000639.1:0-1118 GCA_038530835.1 Bacteroidota bacterium
CCTTTCAAGGCGTAATACTGCGCTTGCAACCTTGGGTCAGCTGCGTTGATGGTACCTTGGGCACCTTCCAAAGCAGTTTTTGCACCAGCGGCATCGCCAGCTTTAAATGCCTTTTCGGCTGCTTTGATTTCGTTCTTTTGTGCGAAACCATATGCAGAGAAAGCAATCGCAATCAGCAATAAAATTCTAGTTTTCATTTGAGTAATATAATTAGTGTTTACATGATTATTATTCTCCATCCTTTTTCTTTTCGTCCACATCATCTCCAAAATCCGTACCATCTTCACCTTGAACCTCAATGTCCCTAATGTCGGCTTCGTCTACTGCATCTTCATCTTTCATCACTTTCGCTACAGCGGCAATAGAATCGGTATCCTTCAAATTTATAAGCTTTACCCCTTGGGTGGCTCTACCCATCACGCGTAAATCTTCAACGCTCATTCGAATGGCAATACCTGATTTGTTGATAATCATCAGGTCATCCAAGTCAGATACGTTTTTGATGGCTACCAAATTACCAGTTTTATCGGTAACCGATATAGTTTTAACACCTTTTCCGCCACGATTGGTAATTCGGTAGTCGTCTATAGTGGAACGTTTTCCGTAACCGTTTTCCGAAACTACCAAAATATCATCCTCAAAATTATGAACGGAAACCATCCCAATGACCTCGTCATCTTCGCTCGCCAAAGTAATCCCCCTAACCCCAGAGGCATTTCTTCCCATGGGCCGGGTCTTGCTTTCTTCAAAACGAATCGCCTTACCTGATTTTAGTCCCAACAAAATCTCGCTGGTACCTGTGGTCAACTTGGCTTCTAGCAATTCATCACCTTCGCGTATGGTAATGGCATTTATTCCATTTTGACGGGGACGGGAATACTGCTCAAGAGAAGTCTTTTTCACCGTACCCTTTTTTGTCGCCATAATCACGTAGTGACTATTGACATACTCCTCGTCTTTTAGGTCGCGGGTGCAGATGAAAGCTTTCACCTTATCCTGTTGGTCAATGTTGATAAGGTTTTGGATGGCTCTTCCCTTGGAAGTTCTGCTCCCGCGACCTAAAAGACGAGGAGTATGTCAATAGTCACTACGTGATTATGGCGACAAAAAAGGGTACG
>JBCBCH010000640.1:0-1103 GCA_038530835.1 Bacteroidota bacterium
AGATATGCTCGAAATCTTACCCAATGGCGCTGTGCACATTTCCTTTCTTTTGACGATACTAATATCTATTACACTGCTTCTTTTTTTCAGAAACCGGCATAAGAACAGCAGCCCGAAACAAGTATAAAACCTATATTTTCCAAACAGCGGATAAGCTGTTTTAGCATGATGAACAACCTAAAGAAATATCCAAACACCTCAAAAAACGACCTCCAAATGAAAAATACTGATTTAAAAAGTAAGACCAAGGAAGCGCTAGAAGCTGATTTAAAGACAATAAAATCCGTAACTGGAGTTTTGATTGGGGTTTTACTAGTGTTGTTTGCCGTCACGCTATACGGGGTGTTTACCAAAGAAAACAAGACTCCCTTTATCGCATTGATAGCCGTCGGTGTTTCTTGTGGTGCCATCGTTCCTTTGCAATTCGTTCAAATGAAAAAAATCAAAGCAGAACTGAACGTGAGAAAAGAAATCCAATAGTTGCTTGAACATCGTCTCTATTAGGAAAGCCGTATTGAAAATCGTATTCCATTTTGCCCCAGAAAGTTTAAATTAAACCACATAAATGCTACAAAAAACAAGAATACTCATTCTCTCAGCCTTTCTTCTACTTGTATTCAGTGTCACTGGTCAGGACAAGGAATCCATGTCCTTTTCGCTCGAAAAAGACTTGTTATTGGCACACTATGATTGCAAGACCGATGTGGATGACCTACATTCCATCGCTGCTTTCGCTACGTTGCTGACCCACGAACCCTATGCTCTATTGCGCTATCACGCAGTGGCTGGAACCTATGGAATTCAAGAAGGCCCTTACGTACCTCCGAATGAATTGTTCCAATTAGCGTTTGATGACAATTGGTCAGATGCCCATGAAAACCCAAAACCGACTTTAGCGCATGTCGTACATTTAGCAAAAACAACCCTTGAAAACCACGGTGATGTTTGGATTGCAGAGGCAGGGCAATCTGATTTTTCAGCTGTTGTGATACAAGCACTGCAAACGGATATGCGGGAAATTAGTATTTCGGAACGAATTCACATCGTTCAGCACAGCAATTGGAATGAAGATGTAACAGCGCCTACTGCTTTGAAATTTGTAA
>JBCBCH010000641.1:0-1101 GCA_038530835.1 Bacteroidota bacterium
GTCTTCGCCATACAGAATCATGCTATGGCTGATATCAATCATCAAGACCGTGCTCATTTGCGCCTTGTATTGCGTGTCTTCCACTATCAAATCCCCCTCGTCCAGCATGAAATTATCCATGCCGTGGTTGATTTGCGCATTTTTCAAACTCTCGGTCATCGAAATTCGTTCTAGAGAATCGCCATAACGGTACTCTCTGAATTCTCCAGTGTGTTCATCACCACTGCCTAATTTTCCGGTTTTATGATTTCCCGAACCGCGACGTTTCATTTTACCAAAAATTTGGTCCAAGGCGCGTTGCCGCAAGGCCCGTTCCAGTTTTGCAGTAATGCCCAAACCGGGGTTTCCGTCACCTTCCTCCCCTGCTTCACCATCTTCGGGGTCAAATTCTTCTCGGATGTACCCTTTAGCTTTCAAGTCTTCAATAAAGTCATCTATGGTGTAATCGTCATCGGTAAGCTGGTACTCTTGGTCCAATTGGCGCAACCAATCCAAGGCTTCTTCAACATCGCCCGATGTGTGCGTAACCAGCTCTTGGAAAATCTCAAAAAGTCGTTCAAACGGGGTTTGTTCCGGGGCTTCGTAGGTAGTGAATCGAAACCCTTTTCTTAAATTCATAGCCATTACATAAAAATAGCACATTTCGCTGGATTGGTTTTCGATTTAAAAAAAACTTAACGCCATATGTCATATGCCCAAATTCAAGGGTTTTACGAGACCCCTCCACTTTGGAAAGGCATGCAGTTTGGTATGGAGCAATTCGTTTTTCCCGAATGTAATGTGAACCAAGATGTAGAGGTCGAGATTCCTGATGGCCTGCGGTTGGGGCACCAAATGGAATATGTTTTTGAGTACTTAATTAAACGGTCCAAGACCTATGAAGTGGTTTTAAAGAACATATCCCGTCGGTTGGGCCCAAGCAATCTGTGAATGGGTTCCGATATCGAAGGGTCAATGACATAGAATTTGTAGGTGAGTTCTACGTGCACAACTTCATCCCTTACGAGGTCTTTCAAGATAAAATCGATTTCACCAACGGTAGTCTTCCCTTCCAAAACCGGAATGTTTTTTAAAACCACTTCATAGGTCTTGGACCGTTTA
>JBCBCH010000642.1:0-1098 GCA_038530835.1 Bacteroidota bacterium
CTATGGCGTTGCAACGTTTGCGTCATCACGCAAATCCATGCCTTCGTCAGACTTGAATTCTTCGGCCAACCAATCAATGATTTTTTGGTCTACGTCATCTCCACCCAGGTGGGTATCTCCATCCGTTGCCAATACTTCAAAAACACCATCACCCAACTCCAAAATGGAAACGTCGTGCGTTCCTCCACCAAAATCAAAAACCACGATTTTTTGGTCGGTATCTTTTTTATCCAAACCATACGCCAAAGAAGCGGCTGTAGGCTCGTTAATGATACGCTCTACAGTAAGACCCGCAATTTCACCAGCCTCTTTTGTGGCTTGTCTTTGGGAATCATTGAAATATGCAGGAACCGTGATTACGGCGCGAGTTACATCTTGTCCCAAGTAATCTTCAGCCGTTTTCTTCATTTTTTGAAGAATCATTGCCGAAAGTTCTTGAGGGGTATACAATCTTCCATCAATGTCAACCCGTGGGGTGTCATTGTCTCCTTTTACTACATTATACGGTACGCGATTCGCTTCTTTTTGCGATTCGGAATATTTGTTCCCCATGAATCGCTTGATGGAATAAATCGTTTTGTCCGGATTGGTGACCGCCTGTCGTTTCGCAGGGTCTCCAACTTTGATTTCCCCGCCTTCCACAAAAGCAATGACGGAAGGTGTTGTTCTTTTACCTTCAGCATTTGGAATAACCACAGGTTCGTTTCCTTCCATCACGGAAACGCAGGAGTTGGTTGTTCCAAGGTCTATTCCTATAATTTTGCTCATGTTATCTTGAATTATATGGTATTTATCTAAACTAAATTTCAAGCTCAAAAGGTCAATGACCATGCCATGCCATTAAATCTGACAAGCTGTCATACCTACCAATGAAATATTCCATCCATCTTTGAACAGGGCACTTTATCTTTGAGCAACCAATAAAAAGCAATGGAAAGAATCAGTGTTTTTGACATGCTCAAAATCGGAGTAGGCCCTTCAAGCTCCCACACCTTGGGTCCATGGCGCGCCGCTCGCGAATGGGTTTCGGAACTCAACAAATCCCAGTTGTTGGAAAAGGTTCATTCGCTAACTGTTGAGCTGTATGGTTCGCTATCG
>JBCBCH010000643.1:0-1090 GCA_038530835.1 Bacteroidota bacterium
GAGAAAACATTTCCATTACGTCCATCCAAAGGGTTTCTTTGGTCACAAAAAAATGTTCCAAATCGTACCGGAAGGTTTCAATGAGCTTGTCTGGTTCAAAACAAGGCAAATCGTTTTCCGACAATACACCAAGGAACTCACCATTCTCCGTAACCGCCACGTGGGAAAAGGTCGTTTCCTCAAAGAAGGGTATCACCTCCTTGAGGGTATCAGACACCTCAAAAACCGGAACGGTACTTATGATTTGGTCTTGGATTTGCATGCTCTATATCTGTTACGCAAAATACACAAATTAAATCTCAAAAGCTGTGCCTAATGTTTAATTTTGGAGTCTAAACCAGTTGAATGACCCGATTAAGCGTTAACATTAACAAATTGGCCACTTTACGAAATGCCAGAGGCGGGAATATGCCCAATCTCATTAAATCTACCAAGGATATCGAACGTTTTGGAGCTGAAGGTATCACCGTGCACCCAAGGCCAGACGAACGTCATATTCGCTATCAAGATGCCATAGACCTAAAGGAAGTGGTCAATACAGAATATAATATTGAAGGCAAACCCATAGAAAAGTTCATGGATTTGGTTTTGAAGGTAAAGCCCACCCAAGTGACCTTGGTACCGGATGCTGAAGATGCACTGACATCCAACGCAGGTTGGGACACGCTTACCCATAAAACCCAACTACAAGAAGTTATTGGGACCTTGAAAAGCGAAGGAATCCGAACCTCTATCTTCGTTGACCCTGTTGTTGAGATGGTTCGCGGCGCAGCGGAAACAGGAACCGATCGCATTGAACTCTACACTGAAAGTTATGCCACAAACTTCGCAAATGGGAATAAGGAAGAAGCGGTCAAGCCTTTTGCCGAAGCAGCCGTTGCGGCACAAGAATTGAATTTGGGCCTAAATGCGGGACACGATTTAAGTTTGGACAACATCGCTTTTTTCAAACAAAACGTTTCCAATCTGCTCGAAGTCTCTATTGGACACGCCCTAATCTGCGAATCTATTTATATGGGGTTGGATAACGTTATCAATTTATATAAACATCGTTTAAAGTAATGCCTGTACTCCACTCCAGAATCATTGG
>JBCBCH010000644.1:0-1082 GCA_038530835.1 Bacteroidota bacterium
CCTTTAGCGAAAAAGGATTTTTACGGTATACGGATAGAGAATAGTGGCCTTGTTTTGCATCCTCATCTTTAAATTCCAATGAGAAATTCACTTTTTCCCTAGAAGAAAACTCCTTTTGCGGTAGGATTAAATCCATTGAAGCACTTGAGGTGTTTGCAGAGGTTTTAACCATGGTTTGTGAGGTTTCCCCCAAAACCTTGCTTTGATTGTTGGTGTAGGGGTTTATTATGGCGATATCGGTCTGAAAAAAGGCGGGTTCGCCCACATTTTTCATCCAATTCGTGTAGGCTAGTAGTTTGTACGTGCCTGATTCCAGATTTTCCCGAACGAAATAATCTCCATAGCCCATACCATCTTTCAAAAAGAGCTTGTGCTCAAAATGAATGGTTCCCTCACTATCGACCAAAACAACATAGGCCACTTTGCTTAAATCAGAAAGTTTTTTTGATTTTGCTTCCCTCACATACGCCTTGTAATAGAGGTAGTCCCCAGGGAAAAGCAACGCAGTGCTAGTATGGAGGTATACCTTTTCCATAGGAACTTCCACAGACGGTGCTTTTTGGGCAAAGGAGAAAGGTATTCCTGCTAGGAGCAGGATAACGGTAAGGAGTAAAGTTTTTATTTGCATCTTCATATGTGTTAATCTATCCAAAAATCAGGTCTAATATTGCTGCCCAGAACGGTACAGTCTCCGCAGATTCTGGGGACCATAAGAAATGGTCTTCCTGGTGTCATAGCGGGGTTGTCAGAGTAAAACTCCAAACTTTCATTTTCTATGGCCAGAATTACTTCCGAGTTGCCAAACTGGTCCAACGGTAACAGTGGGGTGAAAAAATTATCACACCCAACGGCCCAGGCGGGAAGTCCCTCTAGAACGAAAAAGTCCTCGTAATTGAAAAAAATACGTTTTTCGGTTTGGGAAACCACCTCAAAATAACCGGTCGCTTGTCGTGAGGAGCTTCCATTGACCAAAATGTTTCCCGCTAAAAACCCAGGTTGTTGTTGACTTAACAAATTCTCTTGTCCTGATAATTCCCGCAGGGTTTGAAAGTAGCGAAAGGCTTCTTCCGATTGCACATTCT
>JBCBCH010000645.1:0-1074 GCA_038530835.1 Bacteroidota bacterium
GCGCACATTTATGGTCCACAAAAAGGTGCAGCACCAGAAGAGGTCCTTCTTTTGGATAAAGGATTACAACACTTTGCGGAGGTTGCAAAGGAAGAATTTGATATCGAATTGCAACAGATTCCTGGAGCCGGTGCGGCTGGAGGTTTGGGTGCTGGCACTATTGTTTTTTTGAATGCGACCTTGACCTCGGGAATTGATTTGGTCATGGAATTGGCCGATTTTGAGAATGCTTTGCAGAATGCCAATTGGGTTATCACGGGGGAGGGACAATTCGATGAGCAGACTCTATCTGGTAAGACTATAGCAGGTGTGTTAAAAGTAGCAAAGGAGAGAAACATTCCTGTAGCTGCGCTTTGCGGTTCAGTTGATATAGGCCTCGATGTCCTGGAAGAAACAGAATTGGATTATGTGACTGCTGTCCTAAACAAGGTAGGCGCTTTGGAGATGGCAAAAAAAGACGCTTTCAAAAACCTTGAGCTGGCAGCGTACAATTTTGCGAAGCTTTTGAAAGCAAAATCAGTTTAGAAGGCATTTTCTAAGCATAGGTTTGCCTCATCTTAAAATCCAAAGAGGTTTTCACCACAGGCCATTCCGAATTCAGAATAGAGAAAAGGACCGTATCTCGAATATTACCCATTTTGTCAATTCGGTGGTTTCGGATGATACCATCTTGTCGAGCACCCAACCTCAAAATCGCATTCCGAGAAGGGAAATTGAAAAAGTTCGTTTTAAATTCCACCGCAATGGCATCCAAGGTTTCAAATGCATGGCGAAGCAACAAGAATTTGCATTCGGTATTGACTCCTGTGCGTTGGGTGCTTTTGGCGTACCAGGTATAGCCGATTTCAACCCTTCGGTTGGGAGCGTCCACACTGCAATAGCGGGTAGAACCCACAATCTTTCCCGTAGCTTTCTCGACCACCACAAAGGGCAATGCTTTTCCAGAGGCTTGCTCTGTTAACGCATGGCTGATGTAATTCGTTATGTTTTGTTCCGAGGGTACAGAGGTATACCAAATATCCCAAAGCTGTCCATCGGAAGCGGCCTTTATCATATCCGTTGCGTGGGCTTCGG
>JBCBCH010000646.1:0-1074 GCA_038530835.1 Bacteroidota bacterium
AATGACCGCTTTGTCCCCATTGACCACTATGGGCCGCTCCATCAATCTGGGGTGCTCCAGCATCAAGTCCACCAACTGGCTTTTTGATAGGTTTTTATCCCTGAAGCCTGTTTTCCAGATTTGTTCTTGGGTGCGAATCAAGTCTATGGGGTCCAATTCCAGTTTTTCCAAGAGAGAATCAAGTTGCGCTTTGGACAAGGGTTCATCCAAATACTTTACTACCTCAAAGGTTTGGTTTTCCTTTTCCAAAAAAGCTAACGCTTCTCTTGACTTTCGGCATCTGGGATTGTGGTATACGGTAATCATTTTTTTAGCTTTCTTTTTGCCCCATCATCATTAAATAGGCTTTCAAAAATGGATTGAGTTCGCCATCCATAACGGCGTCTACATTTCCTGTTTCTTCTGCGGTCCTTACGTCTTTGACCAATTTATAGGGATGCATCACGTAGTTTCGAATTTGGGAACCCCACTCAATCTTCATTTTGGAAGATTCGATTTCAGCCCGCGCTTCTTGTTTTTTTCGCAGTTCAATTTCATAGAGCTGGGATTTCAACATTTTTAAGGCCGTAGCCCGATTGTCATGTTGCGAACGAGAATCGGAACAAGAAATTTGGATACCAGTCGGTTTGTGCACCAATTGCACTTTGGTTTCTACCTTGTTCACGTTTTGGCCACCCGCACCGCTAGAGCGCGCCGTGGTAATTTCGATGTCGGATGGATTGACTTCTATTTCGATGGTCTCATCTACAAGGGGATATACGTATACGGAAGCAAACGAAGTGTGGCGTTTGGCGTTGCTGTCAAAGGGTGAAATACGGACCAAACGGTGTACGCCGTTTTCGCCTTTTAGCCAACCAAAAGCAAACTCTCCACCAATTTCCAAGGTAACGGTTTTTATTCCGGCAACATCACCTTCCTGAAAGTTCAGTTCTTTGACGCTATACCCATTTTTCTCGGCCCACATCAAATACATCCGCATTAACATGGAGGCCCAATCACAACTTTCCGTTCCACCGGCGCCAGCAGTAATTTGCAGCACTGCTGTGAGTTCATCACCTTCTTCAGAGAGCATGT
>JBCBCH010000647.1:0-1049 GCA_038530835.1 Bacteroidota bacterium
CACAATTGTTCAAGGGCAGCTGTAGTGGGCCAGCACATTGCTGTTTGGCCACCCGTCCACCTATACAACGGTCAACTTTATTCGTCAACCAATCTTTGCATGCTACAGCTTCCAGCTGTAACACTTGCTCCAAATACTCATGGAAATGTTCAAGGCTATAGGGGGCATCAGGATAATTTTTCACCTGAGCTTTGTCCTCCATTATGGTCTTTGGTGAACTACCGAACATATCGGCAAGGGCCAAATCCATGGGTTTTTCTTGAGTTTTTGAGGAAACGAAGGTGAAATTATGGTCTCCCGTAGCTTCACCTACGTCATACAATGGAGACCTTTCTCGCTCCGCAATATCTTTCAGTAGTTTCTTATCCACTTCAGAGATAACCAATCCCATTCGTTCTTGGGATTCGTTCCCGATAATTTCTTTGGCAGATAGAGTGGGGTCACCTACTGGCAACTTTTCCAAATCAATGCGTCCGCCCGTTTCTTCAACCAGTTCTGAAAGACAGTTCAAGTGTCCACCAGCGCCATGGTCATGAATGGAAACAATGGGATTGTGTTCAGATTCTACCAGTCCGCGAACGGCGTTGGCTGCTCTTTTTTGCATTTCAGGATTGGAACGTTGTACCGCATTCAACTCAATGGCGGCGCTAAACTCACCGGTATCCGCACTGGAAACTGCTGCGCCACCCATTCCGATACGGTAATTGTCTCCACCCAAAATAATGATGCGGTCACCCTTTTTTGGTTTGGCCTTTAGGGCTTGTTCGGCTTTTCCGTAGCCGATGCCACCAGCCAGCATGATGACTTTATCGTATCCTAGAACTCGGTTGCTAGCATTTTCGTCACTTCGACTACGCTCAGTGACCTCTTCCTTGTGTTCAAAAGTAAGTACCGATCCCGCGATTAAAGGCTGGCCAAATTTGTTTCCAAAATCTGAAGCCCCATTAGACGCTTTTATTAAAATGTCCATTGGGGTTTGATACAGCCATTCTCGGGCTGGCATGGCTTTTTCCCAAGGACGTTCTTCTCACAAACGAGAATAGGCGGTC
>JBCBCH010000648.1:0-1046 GCA_038530835.1 Bacteroidota bacterium
CATTTCGAGAACCGCTGATGGTGGTGTCTTTTGACCCAACGTAGGGAATCCAATTGTCTCCAAAGGCTGCATCATGTTTGTCTTTTTTGGTCAAAACGATTCCGCAAGGATGAATGGCTCCAGGAAATTTATGTCCAGACATGGCAATACTGTGCGCACCATTTTTAAACAAAGGTTCGGCCGTTTCCAAAAAGGGATAAATGAATCCCATTAAGGCTGCATCGACATGCAAGAACAATTTTTCCCGCGGAAATTCACAAGCATCAATGGTTTCATTTATTGCCTTGAGGCTATCCATAGCCCCGGTCATAGTGGTGCCTAAATTCATGTTGAGAAGAACGCCCTCTGTTTCGTCGAGCTGTTGTAACGTCGATTCCAATTGGGCATAATCCATTTCACCTGTGGGTTGTGCTTTTAAAGGAATAGCTCGTATCCCTAAAAGATGTGCATTTTTAGGAATGGAATAATGACTAGAATCGGAAAAAAGGAAAACGGGTTTTAGGTTTTGATTGACCAAATAATCTCGCCCTGTGTACATACCGTACAAGTTTCCTTCCGTACCCCCACTGGTAATATAGCCCCAATACTCATCTTGAATGCCGTACAAATGGGCGACAAAATCTAACGCTTCTTGCTCGAAGGCTTTGGTGTGCATTTTCGCATTGCCATGCACCCAAGGGTCTCCGGCATTATTGAGATGGAGCTTGGCCAGACTACTAATCCCCAGAATGGACAGGTCGTTATTTTCGGGTACTTCAGGGTATCCGAAATAAGTGGTCGAGTTCTTGATTTGCTCTGCCAAAAAATAGGATAGCCGAATTTCAGCTTCAGCCAAACGTTCCAAATCGTTAGAGGTCGTCATATTTTGTTGCTAATGCAACAGCAAGGTAATTTATTGTTACGAATGGAACAACCTCAATTTACGAAAAGTATACTTGGAAATTCGCAGAAAAAATTTCTTTAGCATCAAGCATCAAGCATCAAGCATCAAGCATCAAGCATCAAGCATCAAGCATCAAGCATCAAGCATCAAGCATCAAGCATCA
>JBCBCH010000649.1:0-1038 GCA_038530835.1 Bacteroidota bacterium
GGTCAGGGCAGCCAACGGAAATCCACCGTCAACCTTTTTGACCATTCCTTTTATTTAGAAGTATTAACTGTAAGAGTGCTTAGGTATTGAGCATCACCGGCATTACTAGCATGGTGATTTGCTCGCCTTCATCCAAACCATCGGATGGGGTGAGGATACCCGCTCGGTTGGGTAGACTCATTTCCAAAGAGACTTCGTCGGAAGAAAGATTGCCCAGCATTTCGATTAAGAATCTAGAGTTGAAGCCTATTTGCATGTCGTCACCATGATAGGCACAAGAGAGACGTTCTTCGGCTTTGTTGCTATAATCCACATCTTCCGCTGAAATATTGAGCTCTGCGCCTGCAATTTTCAAGCGAATTTGATGTGTGGTTTTATTGGAATAAATAGAAACCCTTCGTACGGAACCCAAAAGTTGGTTTCTTGCTATGGTCAACACATTGGGATTTTCCTTCGGAATTACCGCTTCATAGTTGGGATATTTCCCGTCGATAAGACGGCAAATGAGTTCCGTATTGTCAAAAATGAACTTTGCGTTGCTCTCGTTGTACTCAATAACCACCTCGGACTCAGAGCCAGATAAAATCCCTTTCAAAAGATTCAATGGTTTTTTGGGCATAATGAATTCAGCAAGTTCACTGGCTTTTACGTCATTGCGCTGGTATTTAACCAACTTGTGGGCATCAGTGGCCACAAAAGTCAGTTGCTCGGTAGAAAACTGGAAGAACACCCCGCTCATCACTGGACGTAAATCGTCATTACCAGCTGCAAATATGGTCTTGTTGATGGCAGTCGCCAAAATATCACCAATTAGAGTTGTAGAACTGGGATTTGAAACCTCTACGGCCTTTGGAAATTCGGCACCATCCGCGTATGCTAAGGCGTATTTACCATGATTGGAACTGATTTCTACAGTGTTGTTGTCCTCTACAATAAAGGTCAACGGTTGTTCTGCGAAGGTTTTTAGCGTATCCAATAGCAAGCGTGCAGGAACCGCAATAGTGCCCTCAGCATCTGAATCTACCTCCAAAACCGAAC
>JBCBCH010000650.1:0-1036 GCA_038530835.1 Bacteroidota bacterium
CCTGAATGCCATCTAGGGTAAAAACTTGATACGGTTTAACGAAGGTATCCATAATGGTGTTCGAAAAATCGTAATTGGCAGACAACAACTGGAACTTGGCATGCGGCACTTGCGCCAGCAGTCCATCGATGCCATTATCAAAATCGTGGTTGCCAATGGTGGCGGCATCGTACCGTAGCTTGCTCATGAGTTTGAATTCCAACTCTCCGCCATAAAAATTGAAATAGGGCGTGCCTTGAAACATATCCCCAGCGTCGAGCAACAAGGTGTTTGGGTTTTCATTACGAATTTGCTCCACCAAACCTGCCCTACGGGCAATTCCGCCCAAATTCGGCCAACGCGAATGTGTATCGGGAAACGGTTCAATATGACTGTGCACATCATTCGTATGCAGAATGGTGACTTGTTTTTTTCGGGTTGTTGCGCAAGATTCCAATCCCAGGGCACCAACGGACAACAAAGAAGCGGAAGCTGCCGTATTTCTCAAAAAGGTTCTTCTTTTCATATCAGTTTTGGAATTGGATAAAACGTTGGTCAACCTATGCGGTTAAGGTATCCTTGGCCTTAAAATGGTCAATAATGGCATTTCGCAAAAGGTATTCGGTTTCGAAAACTTTTTCTACTTCTGGAAAAAAACCGATTTCTGCCCCCCCTGTGACCAAATAGTCCGAGGTAGCGACGCGGTAGTTACTACCTTCATCAAAGGGTTCCCCATTGATATCTACTGACCGTAAAGTTTTGTCTGAATTGAACTGGATTGAAATTCCCGCTACGGCATGCGGGCGTTCCGACGCAACCAAAAAGCGAACAAGGTCCCTTACCTGAGTTCCACTTAGTTCTATAACCGAAATATAGTTCTCAAAAGGCATGATTTCGTAAGCATTACGGGCGTTGATGGTTCCTTTGGGCAGTACAGCGCGAATACCCCCATGGTTCATGACCATGAAATCGACCTTACCTTTGTTCTGCTTTTGAAACAAAGCGCGAGTTTCTTCCAAAACCATATCGGCGAAAAAATTCCCCATTGAGGTATTTT
>JBCBCH010000651.1:0-1013 GCA_038530835.1 Bacteroidota bacterium
CAACCTGAACTTCTTGCCCTCCAATCCGGAGGGGTTTCAGGTTCTTTTTAATTAAGGGTAGGGAGTCAACAGATTCCGAAACAAGTTCGGAATGACTTAGTCGTGATTAAAGTACTTCCGCCTTTAAAATGTACACATTCTGCCATGGCCAGTCCCCGTCACCTACGGGAACACTGTTGATTTCATCAACTACATCCATTCCATCAATTACTTTTCCAAAAGGGGTGTATGACCCGTCCAAATGATATGACCCAGGCTTGGTGACAACAATAAAGAATTCATAAGGCGACGCCAGTTTATGCGGATTATCCCTTTCACTGCTGGGCATGGAGATGGTCCCGCGATGATGTTTGTAACCCTTTTTGGCATCAGGAGGGAGTAAGTATCGTCCAATTTTGCCACGTTTTTGAGCCGTTTCACGGTCATCAGAATTCCCACCTTGAATGATGAAATTTTTCACAATGCGGTGGAATTGGGTGTTGTCAAAATACCCTTCTCGTGCCAAATAAATGAAGTTTGCTTTGTGGTAGGGAACATTATCATACAACTGCACCGTAAAAGCGCCCATGCTTGTGGTCAAACGGACTTTGTTCTCTTTGAGGTCTTTGGCATAGTTGAAAAAGAAATCTATCGCATTCTCCTCATCCAACTTAAACGGTTCCTCTTTTTCGACTTCAATTTTGGCAACCTCTTCAGAGGTTGCTAAAGTATCCTTTTGCACTGCAGCCCCCTCGTTCCCTTCCTCTTGCTTGGGAGATGACGGTCCGCAACTCAGGAAAAAAAATAGTAGTATACTTGTAATTCGTGTCGTTTGTAAAGCCCTCATGGAATTCAATAGGTTTTATCCGCAGCTTTTAAAAATAAAAAATCTCCCACTACCGGGTGGAACTTCGCATGATAAAATGTCTCCCGCCTTCCGAAAACAGCTAATGGAAAAGGAGAAGATTGCGCAAAGGAACCCCAAACGAGCAGCGGTAATGGCCCTGTTTTATCCTGATGAAATCCAAACTACC
>JBCBCH010000652.1:0-1013 GCA_038530835.1 Bacteroidota bacterium
CAACAATCTTTAGTTTGGGAAAGTATTTTTTTAAAAGCTCAAGATTGTTGCCCGAGGCAATAAAATCAAGGTGTATGGAGATGAAGAATTGCTAGAGGAGTTCGACAAACGGTTTGATATGTTGGCTTCCCACTTTGCCAAATACAACAAGCTGGATGAAAACATGATTGAACGGGTGCTCACGAGCAACGGTCAAGAGGAGTATCAATCTTCCAATGCCAGCGAACAAGTATTGGTGCACGGCGTTAGTGGTCGACTTATCAAGGCACAAACCCTGAACCAAAAGAAAATCGTAGACAGTTGCAAGACCAATGATATGGTTTTTGCCATTGGCCCAGCAGGAACTGGAAAAACCTACACAGGGGTTGCTATTGCAGTAAAGGCTTTGAAAGAAAAGCAAGTAAAGCGAATCATTTTGACCCGCCCCGCCGTGGAAGCCGGTGAAAATCTAGGTTTTCTTCCCGGGGATTTAAAGGAAAAACTAGACCCGTACATGCAGCCGTTATACGATGCCCTTCGGGATATGATAGCCCCAGAGAAGCTCGCAAAGTATTTAGAGGATGGCACCATTCAAATCGCCCCTATGGCGTTTATGCGAGGTCGCACCTTGGATAATGCCTTCGTGATTTTGGATGAGGCACAAAATACCACCCATGCGCAAATGAAAATGTTTTTGACACGCATGGGGAAAAATGCCAAATTCTTGCTTACCGGTGACCCTGGACAAATCGATTTACCGAGAAGGGTGATTTCAGGTTTAAAGGAAGCACTTTTGATACTCAAGAACGTCAAAGGTATTGGCATCATTTATCTCGATGATAAGGATGTAATCCGTCATAAACTCGTCAAAAAAGTCATCGAGGCGTACAAAAACATCGAACATCAGAACTAGCGGTATGAATACCTTGATGCATACCGATTTGAAGCTTCCAGGACTACAATCGGTCTACAGAGGAAAGGTAAGGGAGGTATATCCGTAGCAACCATGACCAACAAGTCATTTTCCAACCGAT
>JBCBCH010000653.1:0-1004 GCA_038530835.1 Bacteroidota bacterium
GTTTGAGGACATCAATGGTTGGTGGGCCGAGAATCAAGCTGAAGGAAAAACTTCCGTACTTTTTGGCTATTCGCTGGGCAAGGCACAACGCCTTTTGAAACATTTGGATACTTCCATTGGAAAAATATACACCCACGGCGCAGTTGAAAATATGACCGAAGTGCTTAGACCTTTGGTCGATTTGCCTAAAACCACCTTGATTACACGCGACACCAAAAAAGAAGATTTGTTGGGAAACATGGTAGTGGCACCCCCCAGCGCTCACGGCAGCACTTGGATTCGAAAAATGGTGCCCTACGTCACCGCATCGGCCAGCGGATGGATGACCTTTCGCGGGGCCAGAAGAAGACGTGCGATTGACAAAGGATTTGTATTGAGCGACCATTGCGATTGGGATGGTTTGCTGGAAAGCATAAAAGCGACGGGGGCCGAAAAAGTTATTTGTACACATGGCTATACCGATATCTTTTCGCGCTACCTTCGAGAATTAGGCTACGATGCGCGAACCGAAAGCACGCAATACGAAGGTGAACTTGCTGAAATCAATACCTCCGAATCCCAAACTGCTGAGCTCTCATGAAACAGTTCGCGCAGCTCATAAAAACCTTGGACAGCACCAACAAAACCAACGTTAAGGTTGGGGCGCTAGCAGATTACTTCAAAATGGCTGATGACCGAGATAAAGTTTGGACCATTGCTATTCTTTCCCATCGTCGCCCGCCCCGACCGGTAAACACGACGCTACTTCGGCAATGGGCTGCTGAACTATCACAAATCCCAAGTTGGTTATTCGAAGAAAGCTATCATATTGTTGGGGATTTGGCAGAAACTATCGCCCTAGTCGTCCCAAACTCGAAGACCGGTACTGAAAAGACCTTGACCCAGTTTTTGGAAGAAATGATTGCTCTGAAACCCAAAACTGAGGATGAAAAAAAAGCATATCTCGTTCAAAATTGGGCCTGTTTAGACTATTACGAACGCTTTGTTTTCACCAAGTTGATTAC
>JBCBCH010000654.1:0-971 GCA_038530835.1 Bacteroidota bacterium
GGGACTTTGGGGGATGTTTAAGTCCCTAAGACCTTCAATAATCAACTTGAACGTGAATGCTGCTGCACCTAGGGTCTCGCTATATAACAATCCATGATATCCAGCAGAAGGTTCAGTGAACTCTGGGAACTTTCCATTGGCCCAATCAAAGGTTCCTGCATCGATAATGGCTCCACCCAATGCGGTTCCATTACCGTTGATGTATTTGGTCAAGGAATGAATAACCAAGTTTGCTCCATGCTCAATAGGATTCAATAAGCCTGGGGTAGCTACGGTATTATCCACAATAAACGGCACTTTTGCCGCCTTGGCTTCTTCTGAAATCCCTTTAAGGTCCAAAACATCCAATTTTGGATTCCCTAAAGATTCCACGAAGAATGCCCTTGTATTTTCTTGAACCGCTTTTCCAAAGTTTGCGGGGTCCGAAGCATCTACAAAGGAGGTTGTAATGCCCAACCGTGGCAATGTCACCTTCAACAAATTATAGGTTCCTCCATATAAACTGCTGGAAGCTACGATATGGTCACCCGCTTTCAAAAGCGTCATCAATCCTGTTGAAATAGCTGCAGTCCCTGAAGCAAAAACTACTGCGCCAATTCCTCCTTCAAGCGCTGCCAACCGTTCTTGCAATATTTGATTGGTTGGGTTGTTCAATCTAGAATAAATAAAACCTAGTTCTGCCAAAGAGAATAGATTCGCTGCATGGTCTGTGTCGTTAAAAACATAAGATGTCGATTGATAAATGGGTACCGCTCGGGTGCCTTGGGTTGCTGTGATGTCGTGACCGGCGTGTAGTGCGTTGGTTGCTAATTTGTGTTCACTCATGATTTTGTTTTTTAATTAATTGTATCGATTAAAAAAGCCAAACTCCTTCTACCGCCTTGGTAGAAAAGCAAAATCAAAAAGTTATAAGAAAGTAAATCGAAAAAATTCGATAATCGTTATCTATTTCGCCGAAACGAATAGAATTT
>JBCBCH010000655.1:0-970 GCA_038530835.1 Bacteroidota bacterium
ATCAGCAGATATCGGGATATCTGCTGATCAAGGTTTGAATTAATAGTCTTACTCATCAGGTAAATACAACCTGACAAGTAAAGCGAGCGCTTTGAGTTGATCAAGTTCTCAGCTAAGGGACCAAGGTACCATTGCATTGGAAATCATGATGTGGATAGCATCCGCAAGGAACAATTTTTGGCCAACATCGAGAATACCGGGATTTCGGAGCAAAAAAGTTACTATTCTTTTAACAACAAAGGATTTCACTTTGTTGTACTGGATGCCAACTACGACCGAAATGGAGTGAATCACTTTTTCAAAGAAGGTGCAGACTGGCAAGATACCAACATCACCCCAGAGCAAATGGCCTGGCTTCAGAATGATTTGGCTCAAAATTCCTATCCAGTACTTGTTTTTTGTCATCATCCCCTTTTTGAGTATTTCCGCGATGGTCACAAGTATCACGTGAACAACTATAAAGACATCCAAGAAATCTTGGAAAAGGACCAAAGGACCATAGCCGTCTTTCAAGGTCATGTTCATGAGGAACGATTCAAGGAAATCAATGGCATCCACTACATAACACAGTTGGGGATGGTGGATTACCAAGGAATTTCAAACAATAGTTTTGCGATGGTCGAAATACAGGAAAACAAGATTATAGTTGAAGGGTACAAGAGGGCATCTTCCTTTGAAAAGCATACTAGTCATCACACATAAATCTCAAAAGGTTGAGCAGCAACCGAGGGGTTCATTTTTAACCCTTCTTTTTCTTCAAGCAACGAACCTTTGTGACCAACTAGTGCTTAACTTTAGAGTATCATGGAGCAGAACACACAAATCATCATAGATTTTTACGATTTCCTAAAAAATGGAGCCTATGACAAGGCGTTTGAGCTATTGCATCCCGAGTTTGAGCTGATACAGGCCGAGACCTTGCCATATGTGGGTGTTTACAAGGGAAAAGAAGGGGTGCAACTTTTCTTCA
>JBCBCH010000656.1:0-957 GCA_038530835.1 Bacteroidota bacterium
CAATAAGCGAACGCTGACTAATTCCCGCGTTGTTCACCAATACGTCTACCTTACCGAACTTGGAGACCGCTTCTTTTACAACGGATTCCATGCTAGCGTGGTTTGCTAAATCCATCGGAAGGATTTCAACATCCTCTGGATGCGCACAGGCGTTCTGGGTTTCAATAAGTTTTTCAGCCCTTCTTGCGGATAAAATAAGCTTACAATCCAATGGAGAAAGGGCAACGGCAAGTGCTTTGCCGATTCCAGAGGACGCCCCAGTTATCCAAATGGTTTTCCCATTGAAGGTCTTCATACACGTTGTTTATCTCAAAAAAAAAGTAAATTTGAAGGAATGCATGAAAGCATCTTACAAACAACACATACTGCAATTTAAACGCCCAAGCGGAACCTCAAGAGGGGTGCTTTTGGAGAAAGAAACTTGGTTTATCATTTTAGAAGAAGGTGGTCGCTACGGCGTCGGAGAGTGTGGTCTGCTACGAGGATTAAGTGTAGATGATACGCCCGAGTATGAGGCCAGATTAAATAAGGTTTGTGATACCTTAAGCCGAGGTGATTTGGACCTTGAAATGGAATTGCAGCATTATCCTTCCATCCGGTTTGGTTTGGAACAGGCTAAACTGTCCCTTGCGGCAGAGGACTCCATGGAGTTGTTCCCTTCGGATTTTTTAAAGCATGCCGACCCCATTTCCATCAATGGTTTGATTTGGATGGGGGAACCGGATTTCATGTTGGAACAGTTGGAAGAAAAACTGCAGGAAGGTTTTCAGTGTATCAAAATGAAGATTGGGGCGATTGCTTTTGAAAAGGAATTGGAAATACTGGAATCCATCCGAAATCGATTTGATAAAGATACCATGGAGTTAAGGGTGGATGCCAACGGTGCTTTTTCAACAGATGAGACGTTGGACAAACTGAATACACTCGCCCAATATCATATTCATAGCATTGAACAAC
>JBCBCH010000657.1:0-945 GCA_038530835.1 Bacteroidota bacterium
GGTATCGCTATTGGCCACCTTCGTACATTTTTACGAGCGTTCGGATTTAAACCACCACATCAATTTTAGGAAGAATGGGCAAAAGACCCCTCAGACTTTTTTCGCCAGCACTTTCTTCTTCCGCAGTAGCTGCGATGATGATGTTGTGGTTTAAATCCGAACGCTCGTAAAAATGTACGAAGGTGGCCAATAGCGATACCAAGCATCCGCCGGCATCGTTGCTTCCTAAACCAAACAGTTTCCCATCTTCTACATGTGGATGAAAAGGGTCTTTGGTATAGGCTGTGTTCGGTTTTACCGTGTCATGGTGTGAGTTTAATAGTAAGGTTGGTTTGCCTTCTTCATAGTGTTTGTTAAAAGCGTATACATTATTGTCTTGCCGTTGGGTAGTAACCCCAAAGCTTTGCAACCATGTCGCAATAGCGTCCGCAGTTTTATCTTCTTCGCTGGAAAACGAAGGCGTCGCTATCAATTCTTTCAGCAGGTCCAGGGCTTTTTCAAAAAGGGTTTCTTGTTTCACATTCATAGCGTTAGGGTTGTGTGGGTCGATGGATTTTGGTTCAGCATGTTGGCGTTTCCAATATGGACTTTTTGCACTTGATTTTGGAGTGCGTAAAAGCAATTGTGCATTTTGGGAAGCATCCCATCAGCAATACTTCCTGCCTGCAAAAGTGCTTGATATTTCTGGGTATCGATGTCTTCGATTACGGAATCTTCGTTTGTGATATCTTCGAGAACACCTTTTTTTTCAAAACAATAGAACAGATTCGTTTCATACAGGTTTGCCAGTCCAACTGCCAACTCTGCAGCAATGGTATCTGCATTGGTATTGAAGAGTTGGCCTTTGCCGTCGTGGGTTAAGGCGCAAAAGACGGGTGTAAAGCCAGCGTCCAACAATTTGGATAGGTTTTCGCTTTGCACACCATCCACATCCCCTACAAAACC
>JBCBCH010000658.1:0-942 GCA_038530835.1 Bacteroidota bacterium
TGGTCAAGGATTAGGCGATGGGACGTATGGTTTTGTCTTAAACGCTAGTAGTGATGCACCTAACGCACTATGGTTGAAGTTTTATTCCACTTTGAACTCTGCAAATAGATTGATTGAAGCAATAGATTTGGTTGATGTTGACCCAAGCGAGCAGGCTCGGGAAGACGAGATATTGGGAACAGTTCTTGCAATCAGAGCTTACACTAACTTTCAAATTGTTACGTACTTTTCAACGGACTATGCTGATGATACTGCGCTAGCTGGCTTTTTGATAGATTTTGTTCCCACTGTAGACCAACAGTTAAGTCGAAGTACTAATGGTGAGTTTTTTGCCGAAATAAACGAAGACTTAAACCGAGCACAGCAATTGATAACGGTTCAGAGCGATTCAAGAGGGATAAGTCAGGATTTTATTGACTTTTTAAGAATCAAGATTGCCGTCTACAGAGAACAATACGGGCAAGTTGACCAAGCTGCTGCTTCTCTCCTAGCAGACTATCCATTAGCCGATAGAGAACAATATGAAAATGTTTTCTTTGACTTGGAAAATACCGAGGTGGTTTTTGAGCTACTTAGAGTCATCAATGGACCCTATGACAGGCAAGGTGAGACGGGCTCGGCCTTCGCAACAGGATGGGTAGGAGCAAATTATGCTTTTGTAGATGCTACTTTAACAGGTACTGCTTACTTTGATATTGGTCGAGCACTTTTTGACATGATCGACCCTGGTGACATACGGTACAATGTCTTGGTGGGCGAAACATCTCTTATCAGTGCCAACCCCGCAGCCGAGTCTGACTTTATTCAAAATGATGTTTTATTGGTAAGCAAATATGAAGGTATAGAGGGGCAACCATTATTAAATGATTTGAAGATTTTTCGCTCTTCAGAACTCGTATTGTTTAGGGCCGAAGCTGCCGCGGCAAATGGAGACTTGGTTTC
>JBCBCH010000659.1:0-933 GCA_038530835.1 Bacteroidota bacterium
CATGGAAAAAAATCCAGCTATTCAAGCGGATCTTATAGATTTGCGAACACTTCAACCTCTCGACATAGAAACCGTATATCAATCCGTTAAGAAAACCGGTAAATTGATTATTCTTCAAGAAGACACAATGTTCGGAGGCGTTGCCAATGATATAGCAGCTATGGTAACCGAAAACTGTTTTGAGTATTTGGACGCTCCCATACGAAGGATAGGGAGTCTGGAAACACCTGTGCCTTTTGCCAAAAGTCTTGAAGAACAGTTTTTGCCCAAACAGCGATTTGAGGAAGCTCTCGAAGCATTACTAGCGTATTGAATTCACTTTAACAAGATTTTAACAAAACCGAAAACGAAAACCTGTGTCTAAACCGTATATAAACCATAAACTCCAATGTACTTATGATGAAACAAACATTTCTTTGGGTAGCTGCAGTTGGAATAGTATTCTGTTCCTGTTCAGTTTCCAAAAACGCCAGAGGCCAACGCAACCAGCTTAGTGGGACCTGGATTCTCGACGACATCTCTTACGAAAACAACACTGGAAATTTCAGCTCCGTACTTTTTAATGATGCGAAGGACATCTGCTTCGAAGGGAGCAATTGGTTCTTTCGTGACAATAACAGTACTGGACGCTATACTATTAATCAAGGCAGTCTTTGCAATGGTGGCGACCGTTTTTTCCGTTGGTCCGTTGTAGAACCCCAACAAAACTATTCCAGTCAATTGCAATTCAAGTTCATTGACGAAAAGCGGAAGGATATCTCCGGAGGTCTAGGCTATCGTTTGAACATTACCTCAATTTCGGACCAAGCCATGACCCTAAAATCCAATGTTTCCGTTGAGGGAGAACTCGTTACCGTTGTTTATCAATTTTCTAAAAAGCTTTAATATGAAATATACAATCCTAAAAACAACCTCAATGGTGCTAACCTTGAG
>JBCBCH010000660.1:0-920 GCA_038530835.1 Bacteroidota bacterium
CCTGTTAGCGCATTTCCAGAAAAATCATCGTCGCCATCGACAAATTCAACAAAGGAATGGTCGTTTAAAGTATAGCTCAAATAAGGGGAGGCCCAAAAATTCTGGGCAAGCTTAAAGCGATACCGTATATCAAGTTCCCAACCTTGATGCCGGGTTTCTCCCGCGTTGATCCCTATAAACTGGTCTTCAGCCGTTCTTCGGGATACTAGCAAATCTTCAATTTCCATGCGGTAGAATACAGAAGTAATGGTGAGACGGTTGTTGAAAAAGGCAAAACGCCCACCTACCTCATAACTTGTGCCGGTTTCTTGTGCTATTTCAGGATTGATAACCCCATCTGGAGTTAGTGTTTCTTCCAAACCCGGATTTGAAAAACCTCGTGCGAAATGGGCAAAGAGCATTCCAGTGTTTAAGGTATAACGCGCTCCGAAACTGGGCAGAAAAATGGAATCGAATCCTCTTTCTGCTGAAGTGTTTTCGGCCCCGACATTGAACAAATCCCGAAAATCAAATTGGGTTTGGTTCCAAGCTAATCCCGCTTGAAGGGTAAATCGTTCTCCGATGGGAAGGACGTATTGTCCAAAAACATTCCATAAATCCCGGAATTCTTTGTTTCTTGAAAGTCGCTCTCCTTGAAGACTACCATTACCATCATTGTCCCGAAATTGATTCCTGAACGTACTCCAATGGTATTCATCCTTATATAGTTCGGTTCCAAAGCTAAATTCTCCGGGTCCTAAGGTTCCTTTGAAGATGGAGCGAATCCCAAATCCCAAAGTATATTCATCCAGAATATTGAACGGGCGAGGTTCGTAGTGGTCTAAATACGTATAGAAGATGCTTGTGGTGTTTTGAAAGTTTGAGCTAAAGTCATAGGTGTGTGAAAGCCCGGTAAGGGTATACCGATTGTCTTCAAACCC
>JBCBCH010000661.1:0-902 GCA_038530835.1 Bacteroidota bacterium
CTGTGATGCTGAAAAACCCTTTGTAGCAAGCACACAATTTTAACAACAACATATATAAAGATTCAATTATGAGCAATTTTAATGTTGTTGTTAAAATTGTGTGCTTGCTACAAAGGGTTTTTCAGCATCACAGTAGAAGTCATGGTGATGTTTTTGGTCACAATGGGTTTTTGGTAAAACGGTATCCCGTTCTACTTTTCTATTGCTACTGAAGATTTCAATGAGATTGAAAATTGATTTTTCTGTTGCGTGCATCTTTACCTTTCTTTTAATTATGGTACAAAGATGGTGCGCCAAAACAGGCAAGGGTTAGCAGCAATTTCCCGACGGCTTGTCGAAATTTCCCTTAAGAGACAGTAACGGTATTTTCGCGGAATTCGGAAGGAGTCATCTGGGTCATTTTTTTGAAAAAACGACTAAAATGGGAAGGGTCATTGAACCCAAGTTCATAGGCAATCTCTTGGTTTTGCTTTTCGGTAAAGTGCATCATACGTTTCGCTTCCAAAGCAATGCGGTCCAAAATAATCTGTTGGGGTGGTTTTTGATTGTAGATGGAAAATAGATTGGAAAGTGTCTTGGGGGATTTGAACAACAACTCGGCATAGTCACTCACCTTTCTTTTGGTCTTGTAATGGAGGTCTACCAAAAAATTGAATTTACGAATGGTGTCGATTTGTTCGTTGTTCAGGCTTTTTACAATGAGCTGTTCCTTCGCCAAACGAGTACTCATTATAATAAGACGTTTCAGCAGCATTTGCAGCATATCTCCTTGAATATTGTCCGGTGTTCCAAATTCCTCTGCGAACACTTCATACCACAATTCAAATTTTCGTTTGTGGGTAGCATCAATGGTGATGATGGGAATATCTTGTGTGCCAAAAAAAAGGATTCCGTTGCAGGAC
>JBCBCH010000662.1:0-781 GCA_038530835.1 Bacteroidota bacterium
CTGCGCTCCTTGAATAAGGTTAATAATAGCTTGTATTCCCAAAGGAAGGGACAGGTAAGTACTTCGTGGATTGTTTTGGTGGTTTTGGTAACGCTTGGGGTGGCCTTCGTGGGGATTCTCCAGTTGATGCAGATACGCATTATTGAAAATGTACAGCAGAAAATCTTTACAAGATCTTCTTTTGAGTTCGCCTATCGTTTTCCTAAAATTCGGATGAGCGAGTTGCGAAATTATTATCCGCCCGAATTGGCCAATCGCTTTTTTGACACTTTGACCGTTCAAAAGTCGTTGTCCAAAATCTTAATTGATTTCCCAGCGGCCTTGTTGCAGATTATCTTCGGATTGTTGCTTCTATCCTTTTACCACCCTTTTTTCATCATATACGGGTTGCTCCTTATAGTATTGATTTATGTCGTTTTCAAGTTTACAGCACAAAAAGGCTTGGAAACCAGCTTGGATGAATCCAAGAATAAATACAAAGTGGCCCACTGGTTACAGGAGGTCGCTCGGAGTTTGGTTAGCTTCAAACTATCCGGAAAAACGTCACACGCCATTGACAAAAACGATGGTTTGGTATCAGGATACCTTGACGCGCGCGAAAGCCATTTCCGCATTTTGATTCTTCAATTTATCCAAATGGTTGGGTTCAAGGTTTTGGTTACGGCTGGGTTGCTCCTGATTGGGGGATTGCTGGTTTTAAATCAAGAAATGAACATTGGTCAGTTTGTGGCCGCAGAAATCATTATTCTTTTAGTCATCAGTTCTGTTGAGAAATTGATTC
>JBCBCH010000663.1:0-687 GCA_038530835.1 Bacteroidota bacterium
TTTGCTTCTGGACTAAACCAAGTTTCCGGGGTTTATTTGTTGTCCGGAGCATTGAACACCAACCGTATTACCATTCGAGGTGTAGGGGCTAGAACCCCATTTAGCACCGATAAACTTCGGATGTATTTCAATGGCATTCCCATCACCAACGGTACGGGCGTCTCAACCATCGAGGCCTTTGATTTTGAGAATCTGGGAAATATTGAAGTCGTCAAAGGGCCGAAAGGCGTTACACTTGGCACAAACCTTGGCGGAGCTATTGTTCTTTCCACTAGGCCACCGCTAGTAGGTAAAACTTTTCTGAGCAATCGATTTACCGTGGGGTCCTATGACCAAATCAAAAACAATGTTTCGTTTCGGCATTCCGAACGCAACTTTAATATCAGTCTGAGCTATAACCATTTCAGTACGGATGGTTTCCGCCAAAACAACAGCTTCGACCGCGATGGTGTTTTATTGACTTCTGCAATTCGGATTTCACCCAAATCGAAATTGGACCTTTTGGTGAATCACATCGATTACAATGCAGGCATTCCAAGTTCTTTGAACGAAACGGATTTTAGGGAAAATCCAAGACTCGCCGCCGCGAATTGGTTGGCTGCTAGGGGGTTTGAAGACAATCGGTATACCCTTACCGGGCTTTCACACACCTATGACTTTAGCTCAAACTTTCAAAACACCACAAGC
>JBCBCH010000664.1:0-645 GCA_038530835.1 Bacteroidota bacterium
CACGAACCAGCCCGTTCCGGTCAAGGCGGGCCTGCCTCGACGGCAAGGCGGGTTTCACGAATAGCAAGGATTTAAAATAAGGCCAACCTAAACTTGCCTACCGGTCCATTCAGGCGGGGTTCAGGTTCTATTTACATCAAGGGTGTATTGTAAAAAGATGCTGCATCCAGTTCAGCATGACCTAACCGAGGTTGTTTTTTGCTAGACAGAGATTCCACTAATGGCACGGATTTTCAACTTGGCTATTCGTGAAACCCGCCTTGCCGTCGAGGCAGGCCCGCCTTGACCGGAACGGGCTGGTTCGTGTCCTGCAAAAAACAACAGACAAGTCGTTTCGACTCCGCTCAACGACCTCCTTATTCAAATTCGTGTAATACGTGTAATTCGTGTCCCAATAAACCGCGGTCCGAAGCCCATTGGCCTGCGAAGCTGAGCTACCTCAATCTCAATGAAGAACACCTGTAAAAGAACCTCACAGCCCGCGGTCCGAAGCCCATTGGCCTGCGAAGCTGATGCTCAGCGAAGAAGGCTGGGCGTAGGACCGTCAACCCAAACCCACCATCCGTCAATTGCCCCGCTTTTCTAAAATGGATTGAGTTCGCCATCCATAACGGCGTCTACATTTCCTGTTTCTTCTGCGGTCCT
>JBCBCH010000665.1:0-636 GCA_038530835.1 Bacteroidota bacterium
ACCCGTTCCCGTAGTTTTAATATGAACGATGGGAACGGGTGCTATTGATGAATACCATTATCTACACCGGGACTATTTGGGCAGTTTCCTAGCGATTACAGATGCTGATGGCGATGTAATTGAAGAGCGCCAATTTGGAGCTTGGGGCATCGTGGACCAATTTTCAAGCGCTGGAGGGAGTACTACCTTTGACCATACTTCTCTGTTGGGACGCGGATATACGGGTCATGAACACTTTTTTGAAGTAGGGCTTATTCATATGAATGGGCGCATGTACGATGCCAAGTTAGGCCGCTTTTTAAGCCCTGACAACTTTGTCCAAGAACCTTTTAATACCCAGAGTTTTAATCGATATGGATATGTATTGAACAATCCGTTAAAGTATTCGGACCCTAGTGGAGAGTTCTTTGTAGCTGCCGCCATCATAGGAGCTATTATTGGGGGAGTATCGCAAGCTTTAAAACCAGGTGCCAACTTTGGTTCAATTCTTGGGGGGGTTGTGGTAGGAGCAATTAGTGGTGCTTTAGGCGCGGGCGTAACAAATGGTGTTGCTGGAGGAGGTTTCTTCGGAGGCGAGTTTATCACTACTATGGGATTTGGAAGTGGTTTTGCCGCTGGTTTTTCAGGAGGTTTTAC
>JBCBCH010000666.1:0-635 GCA_038530835.1 Bacteroidota bacterium
ACCTATGGTTCCGATGAAAATTCCAATATCCACGAAAGTTGGGGAGAACATCGTCCAAGAAGATGGAAGATAATCCCTGTGCAAAGAGGTTACGATAATCACGAATCGTTCAAACCACATTCCAATATTTACTACCATAGAGATAAAGAATGAGAACATGATACTAGTTCGTAATTTCTTGAACCACATGAACTGTGGTGAGAACACGTTACAGGTCATCATCGCCCAATAGGCCCACCAGTAAGGACCTGTGGCTCTGTTCAAGAAAGCATACTGTTCGTATTCCACCCCTGAGTACCATGCTATGAACAGCTCGGTGATATAAGCACAACCTACGATAGAGCCTGTAATCATGATTACAATGTTCATCAATTCGATGTGTTGTACGGTGATATAGGCTTCCAAACTACAAACCTTCCGCATGATGATTAGCAAGGTATTTACCATGGCAAATCCAGAGAAAATCGCCCCAGCAACGAAGTAGGGAGGGAAAATGGTGGTGTGCCATCCAGGAATTACCGAAGTCGCGAAGTCAAAGGATACAATGGTGTGTACGGAAAGTACAAGTGGTATTGCCAGACCGGCCAAAACCAAGGATACTTCTTCAAAACGTTGCCAATCTTTCGCTCTTCCGG
>JBCBCH010000667.1:0-606 GCA_038530835.1 Bacteroidota bacterium
TTGGGTGATTCGAGCAATGGTAGTATTGCCTTTAATGGTGAAGGCATGTTCGCCAACCTGACACTACATCATCAAAGGCAATACTACCATTGCTCGAATCACCCAATAACTCTGGAATCAGCAGGGTAGGGTTTTCATCATTTACATAAATCAACATTTGTGCTTTACCTACTTCCAATTTGATGTGGTTCCACGCGTTGGCCTTGAGTACCGCAGCAGACTGGTATTGCGGATATAGATTCCAAAGGTTGACCCCTTTTACCGTCGGGCAATATTGAATGGCGTCTCCCAAATGCGGTTTTCCAATCGTATGGGTCCGGAGATAAAACCATTTTCCCTCGGTCTCGTTCTGTCGATGAAATGAAATACCAATAAAGGAAAAATCCGTTAGGTAAACATCATACTCAATAGTTCCCGTGGAAAAATCAACATCTTTGAGGGTAAGCATACCTCTTCCAGCGCCTTTTTTGATGATGGCGGTCTGTTGCCCCTTAAAAGTGGTGTAATCCACCATATCATTGGGAAATTCCCAATTGGCTTTCTCCATGGCAATTCGGATGGGTTTTTTGGAAACTTTTTTTTGAGCTTTAACGGTAAAAGTTGCTA
>JBCBCH010000668.1:0-602 GCA_038530835.1 Bacteroidota bacterium
ATTGAAATTGATTCGTAACACCCCACCCAAGCTCACATTAAACTTTTTTGAATAAATGTATCCAAGGGCATGTCGATTATAAATCTGACCGATTTGACCTATATACGGGGTATTCGCAGTCTCCTCGAAACGAAAATGCGTTTGTGCATCCCAAAACAAACGTTTGGAAATTCGAATATTACCATACGTGTTGAACCATACGCGACCTATAGGGTCTTTGAATTCCGATTCTTCCGGTAAAATGTTTTCTTCTTGCGCAAAGGTGTTTATGCTCACAGCCAAGCATAGGACAAAACACCAAATGAAATGGGCATTGTAAAATTTTCTCATTGCTCCGCCGTATTAAAAGGTGAAACAATACCCAGCAAAGCCAATACCGTTTCAGGGTCTTGCTCTTTGCGAAGCTTACGTTCCAATTTCGAGGTGGATTCGTCTCGAAGCTCGAACAAACGCGTTTGGGTGTCTTCCAATAGTTTAACGATATCCAAGGCTTGGTCACAGGAGACTGGGGCACCTACTTTTTCCAATGCATATGGCACGATAATGGATGAAGAAGTAAAAAAACGGATTACGGCTGCTTATAGAAATGTTATCGTGCCATA
>JBCBCH010000669.1:0-580 GCA_038530835.1 Bacteroidota bacterium
CGAAGCCATGGCCAGCAATATGGATATGCCGACCATTTACCCTGACTATGTCAGAACCTTGCTTTGCAACGAAGATTTTAAGGAGGCCAAAAAACTGATTGATTTTGCCTTGACCGTCAAAGGGACGGACAAAGGTACCTTGTACATCCTTCGTGGACAATTGTTCGAGGGAATGCGCAAGTATAAAAAGGCCATCAAGGCTTTTGAAGAATCAAAAAAGTTTGGGTACAACAATGATTTCATCCGCTTTGTGGAAAACGAAATCAACCGTATCCGAAAAAAGCTTCCGAAAAAGAAGCAGAAAAAAGCGTAAAACTGCCCCGGTTCGGGGCAGTTTTTACCTAAATCATGCCTTTGGGCAAAAAAACTTGGTCATGGAAAAAATAACGAACCCACCCAGAATACAACTGGATTCCCATTTGAGAGGAACAAGAAGGTTCTGGGTATTATTGGAAGCGCATTGTATTATAGACTGCTGCGGCTTGGATGCCCTTGACTTATCGGTTGAAAGAATTCTATCGGCAGGCGAAAAGGTAAACTCCAAGGTCCTAGTAATGCAGTTGGAGACTGTAATAGCGTT
>JBCBCH010000670.1:0-578 GCA_038530835.1 Bacteroidota bacterium
GATGGCTAAGGAGTTGACCACCAAAAAGGAGAAAAAACAAATTGAAATAGCCAAGCAGTTCAACAAGTTGGGACAGTTTAATTTTCCCATCTTGATTTCGGCCATTACAGCTTTGGACAATTTTATTTCAGATAACCCCGGTTCCGTATACAGAGAAGAGGCCTTGTATTATAAAATCGAAGCCACTACGGCTTTGGCCCTGAACAGTACGCCTGGAAAGAAAAGCGCAAGATTGGAAAAAGCCGAAGAAGCGTACAATACGCTTATGAAGTATTTCCCTGAATCACAATACAAAAAAAAGGCGGACAACCTTTTTGCCAAAATACAGCGAGAAAAGAAGAGTATCGGACTTTCTCGGTAACCTTATAATTTGAAGAAGCACATGCAGGATTTAAAAAACACCAAAGCACCGGTTTCAACCAAAACGCTCAATCGTAACGAGTTTGACCAAAAAACGGATAACATTTACGAAGCGATTTCCATAACGGCCAAAAGAGCTATTCAGATTAACTCTGAAATCAAAAAAGAGCTTCTTGAGAAGCTTGAAGAGTTTGCTACATATAGTGATAGTTTGGAAG
>JBCBCH010000671.1:0-574 GCA_038530835.1 Bacteroidota bacterium
TGGAAGAGGATATTTCCTTCTCCCATATCAATGAAGTATTACTCAATAAAATTGTCATCAACGAATACTCCAAATCATATTTGACCAAAGAGGTAGATCGTGAAAACAAGGACGGGTATTTTGTTATTTACAAACGATTGGTGAACCGCTTGCGCGAGATGATCGTGCTTTTGGATAATCAATATCCCTATCCGTCCAGTTTGGCAAGTACCATTTTGGAGGGGTCATTGCACCAATATTTTTTACAGGAGCATTTTCCAATGCTTACGGACTGCAACGAAACCACAACACCAACCGAATATTTTATGGATTTGGTCTTCCGGACCTTAAAACCCAACTCCAATGGCTAAAAACATCCTAACTGCTTGGCAGCGTCTTCTAGGCCTGCTGGCCTTGGATAAGAAGGATATCCTTCAAATATTTTACTATGCGATTTTTGCGGGTCTCGTCAACCTGTCCCTTCCTTTGGGAATACAAGCTATTATTAACCTTATTCAAGGAGCGCAGGTAAGTACTTCGTGGATTGTTTTGGTGGTTTTGGTAACGCTTGGGGTGGCCTTCGTGGGGATTCTCC
>JBCBCH010000672.1:0-548 GCA_038530835.1 Bacteroidota bacterium
TCATAGAACTGGAGCAGCAAGGCGCTGATTTGTTCTTTGATTTTCCTTAGGATGGTCCCCGTAGAACTCGTGGAAATACGACCGTATTCCGCTTGAAATTCTTTTTTGCCTTCGCCGGTCGCGTATTGTAAAACTTTTTTGAAATCTTTTAAATCAAGTAGCGGCAATTTGTTGTCGTCGCAATACTTGAAGACTACGGCAACAATTCCCTCTTGCGTGACGGTTAGGTCCAAAATGCGAGAAAGCAACACCGGTCCAAATTCGGATACTGTGGCGCGCAATCGTACGCCATTCTGTTCGGATAAGGACATAATCTCTACGGGAAAACCACTCGCTTCAAAGGGAAGCCCAATTTTTTCGTGTCTTTCATCAATCTTGGGATGCCCTGGACTTGGTTGGGCAATGCCACTCAGGTCACCTTTAAGGTCCATCAATAAAACAGGAATGCCTTTTTGCGATAGGTTTTCGGCAATTACCTGAAGGGTCTTTGTTTTTCCAGTTCCCGTTGCCCCAGCAATCAAGCCGTGTCGATTCAAGGTTTTTATCGG
>JBCBCH010000673.1:0-527 GCA_038530835.1 Bacteroidota bacterium
TTCGAGCTCCCCTTCTTCTAGGTCTCCTTCGAACATTCCTCTTTTGGCACGCGCCCTTCCCAAAACTTTTTTGAGGTCTTCAACGGAAGCGTTTTGTGAATAAGCTTCTTGCACCTCTTGGTAAAACTTGTTTTTGAGCAAACGAACCGGAGCCAGCTCCTTTAACGTCAGATGCGTAGCCCCTTCTCCGGCAGCCACTACTTCTTTTTTAAAATTGATATGGGAAGAGGCTTCTTCACTAGCGACAAAACGACTTCCCACTTGAACGCCTTCAGCACCCAAGACCATGGCTGCCAACATCGCCTGCCCTGAACCGATACCTCCTGCTGCGATGAGAGGAATATTTATCTTTTCCTTTACGGAAGGAATCAACACCATGGTAGTAGTCTCATCCCGTCCATTATGTCCCCCGGCTTCAAAACCTTCGGCGACTACCGCATCCACACCGGCGTCTTGTGCTTTTAGGGCAAACTTGACGCTGCTTACCACATGAACCACCGTAATGCCATTATCTTTCAAATGCTGGG
>JBCBCH010000674.1:0-523 GCA_038530835.1 Bacteroidota bacterium
CAATTTGGACAAGGAGGAGATTGCCCCCAGAAATTTGGGGCAAGACATCCCCGTTCTTATGAACTACCTCCCAGCAGTGGTGACCACCTCTGATGCAGGTGCGGGAGTCGGTTATACCGGGATTCGTGTCCGGGGTAGTGATGCTACTAGAGTCAATGTGACCATCAATGGAATTCCCTACAACGATGCTGAATCGCAAGGGACTTTTTGGGTCAACCTGCCAGATTTTGCCTCTTCTACCCAGAGTTTACAGCTGCAACGCGGGGTGGGAACCTCCACAAACGGGGCAGGTGCCTTTGGCGCCAGCTTGAACCTTTTAACGGATTCGTTTTCGGAAGAAGCCTATGCAGAAATCTCATCTTCCATTGGAAGTTTTAGCACACTGCGCAACAACTTAAAATTTAGCACTGGATTAATGAACGACCAGGTTGAGGTTTCCGGGCGTTTGTCGCGAATTTCTTCAGATGGTTATATCGATAGGGCTGCTTCCCAATTGGAATCGTACTTTCTGCAAGGGGTATAT
>JBCBCH010000675.1:0-511 GCA_038530835.1 Bacteroidota bacterium
AATACGGAGGAATGGTTTGCATAAAAGTAAATAGGTTGGAAACCCCTACGTAGTCCACTCCACAGGCATATAATCCGGGGTTTTGGTCAAGCCCCGTAGCACAGCATATCCTCCATGGCTCCCGCCATAAATGGCGATTTTATCTTTGTTAATCCATCCTTGGTCAACTACATACTGAACGCCATCTTCCACGTCATCCATGGCCTTTCTTCCGATTTGTTTGAAGCCAGACTCCAAGAATTCCTTCCCGTAACCTCCTGAGATTCTGAAATTCACCTGTAAGGTGGCATAGCCTCGACTCGCAAACAATTGTGCCTCAGGATTGAATCCCCAAGAATCGCGAATGCCTTGTGGACCACCATGCGGATTAACAACCAATGGTACTTTTTCTCCTGCCAAAGCCGCTTTCGGAAGCGTAATATACCCGTGCAGGGTCAAACCATCGCGACTTTTGAAGGTAATAGGTCGCATTTCCGCCATATCTTCTTCCTTCAGTTGGGGCATAAGATTG
>JBCBCH010000676.1:0-505 GCA_038530835.1 Bacteroidota bacterium
GGAATACCTTGGATTGTCAATGTGCATAATCCAAAGTTCTTCCTTGTATTTCCCTTTCATTTGGGATTCGAAGGCTGCATAGGCATCTTCATTTTGCTGGAACTTGGCCAAATACACATAGTTCAAACCATTTTCTGGATTTTTAAAGTACTCAGCATTCAAACCTTGGTCTTTTAATTTTTGCATGAATCGCTTTAAATACGCTTCATTTGAAAAGACATTGGCTACTATGTAATGTCCTTGCCCAATGCCCTCTAAATCCATGTATTTTTCAACGGGTTTGTAGGTGTTCTTTCCTTTTTTGTCGGCCTTCTTGTTAGACTTCCTCACTGGCTTGCGCTTTGGGCTATTTGAAGCCAAATCGGTTTTGGCATACGCTTTTTCCAAGGAGTCCAAGTCGATGGTTTGAGCAAGATAAAGCTCTTGTGCGGCTTGTTCTACTCGTGGGAGTTTATCCACAGTTTGACGCTTGACCATGCGCATAACCAACTCAAAACGACGCTCT
>JBCBCH010000677.1:0-502 GCA_038530835.1 Bacteroidota bacterium
GTGGATAGAATTAAAGCTGCTTCGTTACATACGTTGGCGATATCTGCTCCTGAAAAACCAGGTGTCTGTTTTGCCAAGAAATCCAAATCAAGGGTTTCAGCCGTTTTAATAGGTCTTAGGTGAACTTCAAAAATTTCTTTACGTTCCCTAAGGTCTGGAAGGTCCACATAAATCTGACGGTCAAAACGTCCGGCACGCATCAAGGCTTTGTCCAAAACGTCTGCGCGGTTGGTAGCAGCCAAAACAATAACATTGGTATTGGTGCCAAAACCATCCATTTCGGTCAACAACTGGTTCAAAGTGTTTTCCCGTTCGTCATTGGACCCAGTGAAGTTGTTCTTTCCTCTGGCACGACCGATGGCATCAATCTCATCAATGAAAATGATAGCAGGGGACTTGTCCTTCGCTTGCTTGAACAAATCACGCACTCGCGAAGCTCCAACACCTACAAACATTTCCACGAAATCAGAACCAGATAGAGAGAAGAAAGGTACTTTGGCTT